>NZ_JAMPKB010000036.1:0-62136 GCF_039961925.1 Trichocoleus sp. DQ-U1
AAAATGGTTGATACTTTGCTTGCTACTGCACTTGATTTAGTCAATCCAAAACACCTACGCAACTGGTTCACAAACTGCTGCTACTGTACTTCATGAACTTGCAATCTGCTGTAAAGCGCTACGCTTACCAAATAGGGATGTCCACCCACCATTGCCATTAGTAGAGATGTGTAATCATTGCCGCAGGAAGTGCCATTTTGTGTCTCTATTTTATCGCTCCAATCAAGTCCATAGCGCTGTGCCAAATCCTGCACCTGTTTGCTAGAAAACTGGGGCAAACCAATGGATATCCCAACATTGAAGGGGGATTGATTCAGCTTTAGCGGAATATAAACTTCTGTACTATGAACAACCAAAAGTCTGAGATTTTGCCAAACTTCCACTGCCCGTGCTTGTTCGTGCCAAAATCGCAGCATTGGGAGAAAATCTAAGGCGATTTTGGGATGCTCAAAAACCCGATTAACTTCATTCAAAGCCAACACTAGAGGACTGTTAACTTGCTTGAACAGATAACCCTCAAAATAGATTTTGCAGCTAACTTTACTGCCCATATCCTCATCCCAAAACTCATCCATTAGGGGATTGAGATTCAACTGTCTGCTGACATTGGCACAGAACCAGCGTAGGAATTTATCGAGGGAGGCAAAAACTGTTTCGTCGGCTTCCTGAAAATCTAAAGAGACCGTTTTGTAACCAACATCTGTAGCGCGAGCCAGAATCCGGATAAGTAGAGAACTTTTCCCCATCTGCTTGGGTGCTTTAATGCGGAGCAGACATCCAGGTTGGGTAATCTCAGTGCAGGCGAGTTCTTCAATCGGGGGACGATTGATGTAGAGAGGAGAATCTAGCGGTACAGGACCCCCAGGAAATTTTTGCTCAGTCTCTGTTTCTGAAGCTGGAAAATTATCTTCTACTTTTGTGTATGTTTGCACCTCTTGCGCTCTATTTTGCTGTTTATCTGTCCGGTTTTGCTGGTGCAGGTTAACGAGTAAATGCAAATTTTTTTTCGTCACTCTCTGGTTGAGTGCTGCGGAGAGAGCCTGCCACAAGTAGGAACCAACTTCTTTGAGGTAGGGGATACTGTAAGCAGAATCCCGTGCCATTTCACGATAATCGTCTCCTAACCAAGAGCGACGCAAGATTAATCGCTCAACGGGACTGAGTTGCCGAGAAAGCAGAACTTTTTCTACGGCTTCCAAAACTTCATCTACATTCATACGATGACATCATTTGACGTAGAATCACATCTAGCAAGTTGTCTACAGAATTTTCGGTTCCTAAAACCAAAAAATTCTATTTTAATATTCTTACTTTTTATCGATAAAAATAGATAATTTTTGTCTGAATTATTTGTCAAATAAAAGGAAAATATGCTAATTCCTGTAACTTCCTTCGCTGTATCTTCCTGTAGTCAAGATGTTGGGTGCAGGAATTAGGGGGTCTCTACTTAAGAATCAGGTGGCAACCCAAACAACTACGGCAAAAGCATCTAGCCTCTTGTAAAGGTAATGATACCGCTCCCGCACGGGACTACCCCACGAATTGGCAAGGGTTTTAAGAGATTTGTCAGTCAAGCAGCTTAAGTCGCTTTGTCTACCTGATGTTCTAGTTCTGAAACGACCCGTTCTAATTCATCAATGAGTGGTGATGAACCGGCTTTGCGAAATGCGCCAACCAAAGAGCGATAATACCAAAGGGTTCCTTGTTTGCCTGCTTGGAAGCGTTCCCAAATTGCCTCGCCTACAATGTGATAATCAGTCAAAATCGAGCGGGCATTGTGGAGTTTATCGGCTGCTGAGACAAGACGCACCGAGGTTGAAGCAGCCGGGATATGGGCAATATAAGCTTCTTTGCGTTCCTGCCAAGGGGGTTTGGGTGTTGTGTCAGCATCGGTACAACCGTTGACAATTTCCGTCACCGTATCTCCAAACCGACGACGAATTTCTTCTCGTGTCGCGGCACCGCCTTGGTCTTCGATGGCATCATGGAGTAGAGCAGCGATCGCTTCATCCTCATTCGCCCCATGCTCTAAGGCAATACTGGTGACGCCGAGTAAATGGGAAATATAGGGAACACCTGATCCTTTGCGAATTTGGTTCGCGTGCAAGGCGGTGGCAAAGGTCAGGGCATCTGTAAAGCGTTGTGAGAGAATCATTTTAATTTTGGGTAATGGGTAACGAGCGATCGTTTTTAGTCGTTGGTATGTGGCTGCTGACGAATGACAAATGACCCATTACTAATTCCCAACTACTTACCGATCTTTAGTGTAAGCCTGCCTCCCAAATGCCAATATAAACGCGATCGCCCTTATCCCGCTCAATCACTCCCCGCAGGGACTCTAGAGAAAAAAAGAATTTGGGAGACTGACGCTGCTGCACCTGTTGTAAACCCTGCTTGATGGCGTCGTTGAGCTTGCAACCCAACATACTATTCAACGTCACTAGGACGATCTCGCTATTCACCCATTGGGCAAAAGATGCTTCAGTTTGGCGTATGAGTCCAGAATTTTTATCAAATAAAAAACCCAGGCTCACCTGATCTGGGATTAATTGATAGGATATGGCACGAGTATTCGGCCAGTAACCTCTAGTGGTTACGCCGGGACTGCCGAGTATTCGTTGGACAACGCTATTATGTACTCCTGGTTGAAATCCTGGAACGCCAACGCCCATCGGAATATCCTGACAAATATTGGCATTAAAATCGTCCAGGGTTGGCTCTGGACTCAATTCCGGTGGTATTTTTTCTAAAACCCGTGAAGGTGTATAAGGCTGAGCGCTCAGAAAAATGCTTGCTGATACTACCAGCGGTTTTGGCAAGTGCTGAGGAAAAACTAATCCCTGTGCTGGTTTAGTAAACAGTAAACCAGCAAAAATATAGGCACCCATCAACATCATTCGGTGAGGCGGTTTCACCATGTCCTTAGAATTTTTTTTGCATTAGGTATTTACTCATAAAAAGCTGCCCTTTCATCCCAGAACATGGTAAAAGGACAAAAACTAGCAGTCTTCGCTTCTCAGTCTTACCTGGATCTGACGGCAAAGCGATCGCTCTAAGTTCCCCACGGTCTTAAGGATGCAGCGCATCCAGATTCTCGTTTTTCCGGGCGTCAGCGCCCAAAAACGAGGGAAACTAGGTTTTATTTGAGTGCAATGAGTTTCAGGATGCGATCGCATCCCGAACTGACAATTTCAAGATTCGGCTATCGGAGCCATCTTTTCTCTGTCACTTTTGACAAGCTTTTCGCAAGCGATCGCGCCAATTATGATTATCTTTTAATCTGTCTTCTTGCGCTTTTCGGAATCGCTCCCGCCACTCATTACTACCATTTAATTTATTTTCTTGTGCTTCACGCAATCGCTCCTGCAATTGGACAAGAGGACTGGGGTTAGCATTTGGGGGAGGTAAGATTCCCAACAATGCTAGCCATTCCTGCACTGACTGAGGGCGATCTTCTGGTTTTAAGGCCATACCTTTGACGATAGCGTAATTTACGCGATCGCCGAGGAGAGAATTAATGCGTTTGGGTGGTGTGAGTTCCATCCCATACGCTCTCATTGGTGAAGGTGTAGGTACTTGAGCCGTTAATAAGGTATAAAGCGTTGCAGCTAAAGAATAAACATCCGTGTAAGCACCGCGTTTGGAGCGCCAGTCATACTGCTCAATCGGGGCAAAGCTGCTGGAGCAAAATTCTGTCTGTGTTTGGGTGATATCTGGGGTAAACTCGCGGGCAATGCCAAAGTCAACGAGAACCGCTTCCAAGACGCCCTCTATCTCAGAAGTGACAACATCGGCATTTTTACAACGCAGCATGATGTTGAGTGGCTTGACATCCCGATGCAGCAAACCATTGTTGTGAACCAGTGTCAGGGCATCACCTATCTGCTGAATGTAGCGCATTGCTTCCGCCTCGCACATTGCCCCTTTCTGCCAAACTCGATGGGCTAGACTTTCTCCGGCAATATATTCCATCACAATGCACCACAGCCCATCCTCTTGAATGACTTCATCAATTTTGACGATATGAGGATGATTAAATTTGGCTAACCGCACCGCTTCATTCAGAAAATCCTGCTGAAATTTGCCGAAGTCGTGTTGGCGTTGCAGAAAGTGGTTGAGGGTTTTGATGACAAGCAAATTGCCTTTTTTGTTTTTAACTAAATGCGCGATCCCAAAACCACCTTGTCCAAGCACTTTTTCAATGGTGTACTTGCCGTTTTGTAACTTCTGCCCAGGATTCCAAGCCATTATTTCTGACTCCCTTGCGCTTGCATCGATTTTGGCGCGGTCTGAAGAGGTATTCAATTTAACTTAGTACAAGTGTACTATAGCCAAAGTACAAATACAAGCGATCGCGCTTTAGCCTAAGCAAAAAGCAATCTTCATGGCTGTGATACTCTACCGTGAAGCTCGGTAGTTGAGAACTGCTATAAATGACAGTTTAATTGGCAAAATACGCAGTCGCATCGTCTAACTCCTCGGTAGACATCTGACTGTTCAATGGCAACAGCACAGTAAAAGTAGTGCCTACCCCAACTTCACTCTTGACGGAAATCTGACCGCCGTGCAAGTCCACGAATTTTTTAACAATTGATAATCCCAGCCCTGTACCGGGAATCTTGCCAACATTTTTGGCTCGGTGAAACACTTCAAATAGTCGTTCTTGGTCGGTTGGAGGAATGCCAATTCCTTCATCTTTAATTTGAATTGTTGCCTGTCCATCATGACAAGAAAGTTCAAGCTGGACAGTGCCGCCTTGCGGTGAATACTTAATTGCATTCGAGACCAAATTTGTCAGAATATGCCATAGAAGTTTTTGATCCATGCACACCTGGGCACATTTACATTTACTGACAAAGATGAGCGTGTGTTCCTTCCCAGTCGTAAACTGAATTTCCTCCATCAAATCGTGGCAAAATTGTTTTAAATCAAAAGGCTCTACATTAATCTCTAATTCTCCAATTTCTGCTCGGCTAATTGTCAAAACATCCTCTAACAACTGTGTCATATGTTTGGCAGCCGAGCGAATGCGATTGAAATATAAAGCTTTTTGCTCTTCAGTAGCTTTATAATTGTAATGTTCAAGGAGTTCGGCAGACATGAGGATCGTGTTGAGGGGATTGCGAAACTCATGGGCCATCATTGAAACAAAGTAAAATTTCCCTTCATTCAGTTCTTTTTCTTTTTCCAAAGCAATCCGAACTTCTTCTGTCCGCTTCCGTTCGGTAATGTCCCGGCAGTTGACAACAACTCTAGGAATTCCTGACTGGGGAATAAAATTTTTGCAAATTGCTTCTAATATTTGCCAAGAGCTATTTTGATGTAGAAATTTAAATTCTGTAAATAGAGTAATATCGGTTTTTTTAACTGCTTGATTGAGAGTATCAATCACCTCAGTTACGTCTTCAGGATGAATAAAATTATAGAGTTTTTTGCTAACTAGCTCTTCCGGTTTGTAACCTAAAACTTTCTCAACGGATGGACTTGTGTAATAAATAGTGCCATCAGTATCTAGAACAGCGATGATGTCTAAGGCATTTTCGATCAGTAAGCGGAAGCGTTCATCATTTTCCCGTAAAGCTTGTTCTGCTTCGCGCCGTTTGCGCCGCTCAACGGCTTCGCGCAACTCGCGTTCAACTGCGGGAATTAATCGCGCCAGGTTGCCTTTCATCAAGTAGTCAGAGGCTCCAGCTTTCATCGCAGCGACTGCGACATCCTCTCCAATGTTGCCGGAAACAATAATGAATGGTGAATCTAGCCCTTTGTCTTTCAACAAAGTTAAAGCAGCAGGAGCGCTAAAAGTGGGCATTGAGTAGTCTGATATGACAATATCCCAATGTTGTTTATCTAGTGCTGTATTCATGGCAGCAGCTGTATCTACCCGCTCGTAAATCGGCTCGTAACCACCGCGCTCTAGTTCGTTGAGCAGTAATTCAGCATCATCTTCTAAATCTTCAACGATGAGAACTCGCAGCGGTTGATTCATCATATTCCTAGTAACGGCGGGGCTTCATTGAAAAGCAGCCAATACATTCCCAACTGCTTTACTGCTGTCATAAATTGTACATAATCTACAGGTTTGCGAATGTAACTGTTACAACCGAAGCTATAGCCGTTGAGTCGGTCTTGCTCCTCTGTTGATGTCGTGAGAATGACGACTGGCAAGAGTTTTGTCAGATCGTTGGCACGCAGTCGTTGCAACACTTCTAAACCATCAATTCTGGGCATTTTTATATCTAGTAGAACGACTGCGGGTAGTCTGTTAATGTCCCTGTCAGTGTACCTACCTGTACCAAACAGATAATCGAGTGCCTCTACTCCATCGCGGGCTACTACAACATTGTATGGAATACCGCTTTGATCCAAAGCAAGTAAGGTAAGCTCTTCATCGTCAGGATTATCTTCCACCAATAGGATGTGTCGGTTATTCAATTTATTTTCCGTTTAGAAGCTAAGTTTAAATTCTGCCCACCTTAGAGCGTGAAATAAAAAGTTGCACCTTGTTCTACTGCGCTTTCGGCCCATACTCGACCACCGTGGCGGTGAACGATTCGCTGGACAGTTGCCAGTCCAATGCCAGTTCCGGGGAACTCAGTCATTGAGTGTAGGCGCTGAAAGGCTCCAAACAATTTGTTGGCATAAGCCATGTCAAAGCCAGCGCCATTGTCACGTACAAAATAAGCAGGTTGAGAATCTATCTTTAGTGTGATGCCAAATTCAATACAAGCATATGAGCGATTTGACGTAAATTTCCAGGCGTTATGAAGTAGATTTTCCAGAATTATTCGTAGCAGCCGCGCATCCCCTTGTGCAACAATGCCTGGAGCGATCGCAACTTCAACAGGTCGTTCCGGTTGCGACTGTCTTAGTTCAATGACAATCTCAGAAGCGATCGCGCTTAAATCAACTTCCGTGGTACGCATCTCGGTGCGTGTCACCCGCGAAAGCTCCAGCAGGTCATCAATGAGTTCTCCCATGCGCTGGCTGCCTGCACGAATCCGATGCAGGTAGTGTTTGCCTTTCTCATCCAGCGTGTCAGCGTAACGCTCCAAAAGCGCCTGACTAAACCCATCAACACTCCGTAGTGGCGCACGTAAATCGTGGGACACCGAATAAGAAAAAGCTTCCAGTTCCCGATTGGCGGCTTCGAGTTGTGCAGTCCGTTCGACCACCCGGCGTTCCAAGTCTTGATTGAGTTGTGTAATTTCCTGCTGGAATCGTTTGCGATCGCTAATGTCTTCAACAATGGCAATAAAGTACCTGAGTTCACCTGCACAATTACGCACAACCGATCCAGTCAGATTAATCCAGACTGGGGAGGTGTCTTTGCGGATGTAGCGCTTTTCCATTGAGTATGTTGAAATCTCACCAGCTAACATTCGACCAACATTTTCGAGGTCAGTATTGAGGTCATCGGGGTGAGTAATATCTTGGAAAGTTCGTTCTAAAAGTTCCTCACGAGTGTAACCAGTAATATCGCAAAGCTTTTGGTTCACCAGTCGCCATTGTCCATTCCTTTCTACCTCTGCAATACCGACAGCAGCTTGATTGAAAGTGGCACGGAATCGTTGCTCGCTGTTCCGCAACGCTTCTTCCACCTGCTTCAGTCCAGTAATGTCCCGGGAGATACCCAGTACAGAATTGATTAAACCGTCTTCGGTAAATTCTGCAACCAGGCGAGATTGATAATATTTCAGACCATTCGGCGTTGGAAACTGAAATTCAACAACATTCTCTTGACCCGTTTCAAAAACTTGGCGGAAAACCCTTTCCCATTGGGAGACGAGATCCTCAGACATCCCTAATTCTCGATTCGTTTTGCCGATAAATACCTCAGGCGGTACTCCTGTTGCGAGTTCTATTGCTGAGTTGACATAGGTATGACGTAAATCTCGATCGAACCGGGAAATGATATCTGGAGTATTTTCGATTAGTGCTTTGAGTTCTTGTTCTCGTTGGTGTAGTGCTGCTTGCGCCTGTTTACGCTCAGCAATTTCAGCTTCTAACGATGCGTTTATGGTTGTTAATTCTGCCGTTCGTTCCCGAACCCGAATTTCTAGTTGCTCGTAAGCTCGCTGTAATGCTTCTTCTGCCCGTTTGCGCTCGGTAATTTCCCGACCTTCTGGAATTAATAGCACCACTTGTCCTGTCTCGTCTTTCACAGGTTTGAGCGAGGCATCAACAAACATTGTGCCTTGAGGAGTGGGCAGATTCCCTTCAAAACGAACAAAGTTACCGTTTGCTGCTTCGGTAATCGCTGCTTTCCACTGATTCAGGAATTCGGTGGGTAGGTTCCAAACTTCATCCCAAAATGGACGACCGACTATATCCGCCGCCTTAATTCCAACGAACTCTAGCGCTGTTTGATTAATCTCTAAGACAGTGCCATCCGGTTTTAGTAATCCAATGAATTGAAATGTTTGGTTAAAAATGGCGCGGAACCGTCTTTCACTTTCGCGTAGCGCTTCCTCCACTTGCTGACGCTCTAGTATTTCGTTTCTCAGCGCCAGGTTTACCGCTTCTAATTCTGCTGGACTAGGGAGAACCAGCGCTTTAGGGATCAATTCTGACAGCAGCACCGCCGTACCGAGGGAGACAATTGCAGTAAACGCTTTGATCCATCCGGCTAGCCAGTAAGTAGGATGCCACAGCGTCCAGATTTCCATTAGATGAGTGGTGCCGCAGGCGATGATAAAGCTGCCAAACAGCAGAAAAATCCAGTTAAAAGGCACATCTCGTCTTTTGTAGACGAAATAGACCAGCATGAATGAAATCGAATAATATGCCAGCGCAATCAAAGCATCTGACGAAACATGAAGCCAAACTAAATCTGGCTTCCATAGATAGCAGTGTCCGTGGGGAATAAACCCTGCTGAAGCCAAAAGGGTTCTCAGGAAATCTGGCATGAAGTCTCCCTCATGTTGTGCTTGGTGATAAGATTTTCCTCGCCAATTCTCGTCTTCAGTTAGGCTAAGGGCGATCGCATTTCTTGGCAGTGATTCGTTTCACACGGCTACCGCAATCATTGCGTCAAATAGTGTCTGTGATGCCTGTGCCTCACGCGCACTGGCACCGGAAAGGCAAAACAAAAATGAAGGATGGGGGATGCATAAAACTAGCGCCATGTTTCGGGCGATTAGGCTAGAATTGTTAAGGCTTCTTTACAGGATTTATGTTAAATCCCAAATTCTGTTAATAAGCCAAGAGACATCTATTTCAATCTCAACACCCTCTCTGGCACGCTTCTATGACGCTCCCTATTCGTAACGTCGCAATCATTGCCCACGTCGATCACGGCAAAACAACCCTCGTTGATGCCCTCCTCCGGCAATCTGGCATCTTCCGCGAAGGCGAAGACGTTCCTGATTGCGTCATGGATTCCAATGCCCTAGAGCGGGAGCGAGGCATCACAATTCTGGCGAAAAATACCGCCGTCAGATATAAAGAAACCCTGATCAATATTATTGATACCCCCGGACACGCCGATTTTGGTGGTGAAGTCGAGCGGGTGTTAGGTATGGTGGATGGCTGCATCCTGATTGTAGATGCCAATGAAGGCCCCATGCCCCAAACGCGATTTGTGCTGAAAAAAGCTTTAGAAAAGGGACTGCGCCCCATCGTTGTCGTTAATAAAATCGACCGTCCTCAAGCCGATCCCCACGGCTCAATTGATAAAGTCTTGGATCTGTTTTTGGAATTGGGTGCAGATGACGATCAGTGCGATTTCCCTTATCTGTTTGCCTCCGGTATCAATGGTTATGCCAAAAATGACCTGGAATCCGACAACATGGATATGCAGCCCATGTTTGAGGCAATTCTGCACCATGTCGCGCCACCTGTAGGCGATCCGAATAAGCCTCTACAACTGCAAGTGACAACCCTGGATTATTCTGAATATCTGGGTCGGATTGTGATTGGAAAAATCCATAACGGCACAATCCGGATGGGGCAACAAGTGGCTTTGGTGACGGAAACCAGCGCCATTGTGAAAGGTAAAATCTCCAAGTTGATGGGTTTTGAAGGCTTAAAACGAATTGATTTGGAAGAAGCCTCCGCGGGAAATATTGTGGCGGTGGCTGGTTTTGCCGATGCAAATATTGGCGAGACAATTACTTGTCCGAACGAACCGCAAGCTTTGCCGCTGATTAAGGTAGATGAGCCTACCTTGCAAATGACCTTCTCGGTGAACGATTCGCCCTTTGCCGGACAGGAAGGGACGATGGTGACATCACGGCAAGTACGCGATCGCCTGTTCCGCGAACTTGAAACGAACGTCGCCCTGCGGATTGAAGATACCGACTCTCCCGATAAATTACTCGTTTCCGGTCGAGGCGAACTTCACCTCGGCATCTTGATTGAAACCATGCGTCGGGAAGGCTATGAATTTCAAGTTTCCCAGCCGCAAGTGATTTTCCGCGAAGTCAGCGGTCAACCCTGCGAACCTTACGAATGTTTGGTGCTGGATGTCCCGCAAGAAGCGAGTGGTGGCTGTATCGAACGTTTGGGGCAGCGCAAGGGCGAAATGCAAGATATGCAGATGAGTGCCACGGGTCGCACTCAACTAGAATTTGTAATTCCCGCCCGTGGTCTAATCGGCTTCCGGGGTGAATTCATGCGCCTCACCCGTGGCGAAGGGATTATGAACCACAGTTTCCTAGACTATCGCCCCATCACCAGCGATATGGAAACTCGCCGCAACGGTGTCTTAATTTCATTTGAAGAAGGCGTTGCTACCTTCTACGCGATGAAGAATGCTGAGGATCGGGGTGCATTCTTTATCACTCCGGGCACCAAAGTTTACAAAGGCATGATTGTCGGGGAACACAACCGCTCTCAAGATTTGGAACTGAATGTCTGCAAGGCGAAGCAGCTGACGAACCACCGTGCTTCTGGCGGTGATGAATTAGTGCAGTTGCAAGCGCCAATCGATATGAGCTTGGAGCGTGCCTTGGAATACATCGGTTCAGATGAATTGGTGGAAGTTACTCCCAAGTCAATTCGTCTGCGGAAGGTGACGAAGAAGTTGGCGAAGCGGTAAATGATTCGACAACAATAGCCCCAGCTTGAAGCCTGGGAGCTACACGAAAAAAGCCCGCGATGGCGGGCTTTTTTTTGAGCGATCGCGCATTCCTTATCGCCTTTATCGTTCCGATGCCATACACTGCCATACATCCGTAGGGGAGTAGGAACAGGGCAAGGCCCTGCCCCTAACAAACGTTAGAAATGCAATAGATTTCACCCAACTGCAAACCGCTCTAGATGGCATCCGAGGTGCGATCGCTCTAACTTTCCTATAAAACCCAGCTTACATCCAGGTACGAGTCGAACTAGAAGCATCAATTCCACCTGTGCGGATACGGCGATCCAGATCGTTGGGATCTGGGGAAGCACTCAATGCCGCCTCTAGAGTAATCCGACCCTCTAGCATTTGGTCGTAAAGCGCCTGATTCATCACCTGCATTCCATCGAACGTGTCATCTAGCATCAATCGATAAGCTTCCTCATCGTCACCCTTGAGCAAGTAATCTTGCATCGCCGGGGTATTGATCAAGATGTCGTGGACTGCCGTGCGACGACTATCCGTGGTTGGCAGCAGCAGTTGTGCTATCACAGCCACCAAAGAATCGGTGATCTGAATTCGCATGGCTGGCTGTTCATCGGCGTTGTATAAGTTCAACAAGCGGTTAACCGCGTTGATAGCGTTGCGAGTGTGCAGAGTGCCTAAAACTAAGTGACCTGTTTGGGCAGCTTGCAGGGCGGTATTAACGGTAATGCGATCGCGCATTTCCCCAATCAGAATCACATCTGGATCTTCCCGCAAAACTGACCGCAGTGCCGCGTGAAACTCATTGGTATGCAAACCCACTTCCCGTTGACTAACCAAGCACTTTTGGGAAGGGTGGACGAATTCAATCGGGTCTTCAATCGTCACAATATGCTTATTCGTCGTTTCATTCAGATGACGAATCATCGCCGCTAAGGTCGTTGATTTTCCCGATCCCGTGGGACCTGTCACCAGAATCAATCCTTGCGGTTTGCTTACAATATCCTTGAGGACTTGCGGTAAGCCTAAACTATCAAGCGAAGGGATCTCTAGGCTGATCAAACGCAGAACCATTGCTCCGCCCATCAGGGATTCAAAACAATTCACCCGACAGCGCACGAAACCTGGGTAGAAAATTGCCGTATCCAGTTCCTTGTTTTCTGCAAACTGCTTTCGCTGAGCAGGAGTCAGGATCTCAGCAAGATTTTGCTCAAAAATTTCAGGTGTTACCTTGAGCTGACCCTCAGCCTCTACCATCTGACCTCGAATCCGATATCTGGGAACTTGCCCCACTCGAATATGGATGTCCGAGGCTTTTTGAGCATACGCATCTTTCACCATCTGTTTGATGGAAGTCGCGCTGTTCACTTCTGGGGGTCGCCCTGGCTGCATCTGCGGAGGAACGGGTGGTGGCGGTAGTGGTGGTGGCATGCGTGAAGGAGCTTGTGCGCGAGTCGCTTCAGCATCATTGGCTTTGGTCATTTTTTTCCCCTGGGTACTTACTGGGTCCGGCAGCATCGGTAAAACCACAGTTTAATGGATCTTGCCTTTAAAAATTTTCTTTAAGTCAACCGTGAATGTCCTTAATTCTAAAAAATTACCAGACAGGTGTAAAATCTCTTATTTATTTGTAATCAGAATTTTGTTAAGGTGCTGGGATAGCTAGACTCTAGACTGGGCAGCGCTGTTTATGAATATCGGTAATCGGATAGCAGACTGGCTGGAAACTCGGTGGGTAACGCCAGCCTACGCTGGGTGGATATTGGGAATCATCGCCGTCTGTTTTTTTGGAGCTGCCACGAACACAATGGCGGGGTGGCTGTATGTTATTAGTGGCCTCAGCTTTGCGCTACTCGGAATTGCAGGCGTCCTATCCGTGCGATCGCTTCGTCATCTTCAAGTCACCCGACGCCCTATCCAGCCCGTCAGCGTCGGCGACGATCTAACCATTGAATTAGAAATTGAAAATCCAGTTAACCATCCCAAAACCTTACTTTTAGTCCGGGATGTTCTTCCCTTTGTATTGGGACAACCCGTACAAACGGCAATTGAAACGATTTCTCCTCATAGCGTTCACCACTGGGTTTACTACCTACCCACGCAAAAACGCGGGGTTTATCGGTGGAACACCGTACAACTGAGAACTGCTGCCCCTGTGGGATTATTTTGGTGTCGCCGCCAGCGTGAAGTTGCTGCTACAGCATTTGTTTATCCCACCGTTTTACCCCTGACCAACTGCCCGATGGTGGATGAAATTGGGCAAGAAAAAAGTCCCCTGTTTCTGAGTTTAGATCGCCGTTCTCAAGCTGCAACAGAAGGAGTCACGCGATCGCTTCGTCCCTATCGAGTCGGAGATCCCACTCGTTTAATCCACTGGCGAACCAGCGCCCGTTACGGTGAATTCCAGGTACGCGAACTAGAAGTCTTTACAGGTGGACAAGAAGTAATTATCTGCCTCGATAGCGCCACCAGTTGGAATCCAGAGCATTTTGAGCAAGCAGTCATTGCGGCAGCATCCCTGTACTTCTATGCCAGTGGGCGTCAGTTAAGCGTAAAACTTTGGACAGCCTTCACAGGTTTAGTGCAAGGTCATCGCGTGGTTTTAGAAACTCTAGCCGCAACCTACGCCGGAGAAGATGCCCGTGCTGGAGATCCACCGACGCTTCCCTTAATCTGGCTGACTCCCAATCATGTTACTCTAAGCTCTTTACCCCCCGGTAGCCGTTGGATGATCTGGATGCCGGAGTCTTTAACTGAGCCTGCAATGCCTGTGAATCGCAATTCCCCTGGAATTGTCATCAATAGCGATCAGCCGCTACAACTTCAGCTACAATCCCCTCTGAAGTAGGCTTGCCCGATTGCATCGATCCCAGCCAATCCCCTTCAGGAAAAGGCTTAAGATACAATGCATAAACACCTGTCGATCTCGCGTCATCTCATATTATGAACCCATCAGAAACTGAAACAAAATCCAGCGAAAAAAGTCTAGAGGCGATGCGCCATTTCTCCGAAACTTACGCCAAGCGTACTGGCACCTACTTCTGCGTCGATCCTTCCGTAACAGCCGTAGTGATTGAAGGACTCGCCAAGCATAAAGATGATCTGGGTGCCCCTTTGTGTCCCTGTCGTCACTACGAAGATAAAGAAGCAGAGGTACATGCAACTTTCTGGAATTGTCCTTGCGTACCGATGCGAGAGCGAAAAGAGTGCCACTGTATGTTATTTCTGACAGAAGATAACGAGTTTCGCGGTGAGATGCAGGAAATCTCTCTTGAAGAAATTAAAGCTGTACGCGATAGTATGTAACGATTTGCTCTAGCTAATCGCTAATTGAAAAGTTGCTAGTTATAAATGTTTTTTAGCCTAACTACCAATTATCGATTAGCGATTAGCTGAAGCATCAAACTTATCATGTCGGTAACAGCCACACGTCCCAGAAAGTCCTCAAAATAAAGCCTCCCGCGTGCTAAAAGAATTTTTTAAATTCCGCTTGGTTGGATAAATCAGGAAAAAACTATCCCCTAAAATCCACGTTTTATTGGTTTGCCTGGGCTGATAAACCTTATAACAATTAAGTAAGATTGGAATTTTAAAAATAAGTAGCGATCGCAAGCTAAGTAATTAAAAAAAAGCCACTCAAAATGTAATTTTTGTCAATAGAATTAAAAAAAATAAATGAATTTTTATTAAACTTTATTTAAACCTAAATAAAGACATTTCAGAACAGTTTTTTCTATCCGTTAAGAACTTAAAGCGATCGCTTGTTTTGGAGGCTTTCCATCACCCACGCGCGAAGCAGCTAAACATAGGCATCTTCGTCTGGAGCGATAAGTGTGGTGATGCCTGAACACAACCATAACCACAAGGGAAGGTGCTTGACGGTAGGGAACCGAAAACGGCAGAGTAATGAAATTATTAATATAGTTCCCGACTAATGACTGAAGAAATCCCATCTGAATTTTGGCAAGGGATCGAAGAGTTTAATCAGCATGAATTTTACGCCTGCCACGACACCTTAGAGGCTCTGTGGATGGAAGCTAGCGAGCCGGAAAAAAGGTTTTATCAGGGAGTGCTGCAAATTGCCGTTGGATGTTATCACCTAGGCAACCTTAACTGGCGCGGTGCAGTTATTTTACTGGGAGAGGGAATGCGCCGCTTGGAGGCATACGAACCTGCTTACAGTGGAATTGATGTCACCGAACTGCGGGAACAGAGTGCCGAACTGTTGACAGCACTGCAAGAAGCTGGAGCAGAAAACGTGGTTGATTTTGTAGAACAGATGCAACAAGACGAGAATGTCTCACATTTGCCAAAAATACTGCGAATAGAGGCTTAGAAACTTCTCAAGACTCAGAAACGTCGGGATTGTTGTGCCTGGTTATCGCTGGATTTGTTCTAGATCGATCCTTTAGAGAGAGTAAACTAGGCACAAGAGCCGATCACCGTCTTTGATGTCTCCGCAAGACCCATGATGACCTCATCTCAATTTAATCAAAGTCTAATGCGTCGCCTGGGATTAGTGCTGATGCTGCCAGCTGTTTTAGCGGGAGCGATCGCTATCCCCACCCAAATCCAAACCGCCCAAGCTCAAACCGCCGATGACGGACGTGCCCTCACCGTCCGTTCTGATGTGCAAGAAGCCAACTCGAAAACAGGCGTGGTAACAGCTCGTGGCAACGTGCAAATGTATTACCCCTCACGGCA
Source organism: Trichocoleus sp. DQ-U1 (assembly GCF_039961925.1). Classification (NCBI taxonomy): domain Bacteria; kingdom Bacillati; phylum Cyanobacteriota; class Cyanophyceae; order Leptolyngbyales; family Trichocoleusaceae; genus Trichocoleus; species Trichocoleus sp. DQ-U1. The sequence continues at coordinate 15,749 of NZ_JAMPKB010000036.1, forward strand.
GATTCAGGCAACTGCTGCCCAAGCTCAGTATTTCAGCAAAGAACGCCGCATCGTTCTGAGTGGGAACGTCTACGTCCTGCAACAAGGCAATAGTCTCCGAGGCGAGACAATCACCTATCTGATCGATGAAGGACGCTTTGTTGCCCTGCCTCAGTCCAATCGGCAGGTAGAATCAGTTTATCTGGTCGCCGATCCAAATTCTCCAACTACACCCGTAGCGCCACCAGCTCCCGCCGTCAATCCTAAACCAGCCTTCAAAACGCCGAATAGTCGCTAGCCATTTGTCACATGGCTAATCGCGAATCGCGAATGGCTAATCGCTAATGGCTTTTAATAATTAGCAGTTAGCCATTAGCAATGAACAATTAGCTATTTCGATGATGAAAATCGTACTGGAGAATATTCACAAGTCTTACGGCAAACGTGCGATCGTCAATCGCGTTAACCTTTCAGTGGCGCAAGGGGAAGTCGTGGGACTACTCGGCCCTAACGGTGCTGGGAAAACGACGACCTTTTACATTGCAACTGGCTTGGAAAAACCCGATCAGGGTACGGTTTGGCTAAATGACCAGGACATCACCACCTTACCCATCCACAAACGAGCGCATTTAGGCATTGGCTATCTTGCTCAGGAAGCCAGTATTTTCCGCAACCTCACCGTCCAAGACAATATTCTCTTGGTGCTGGAACAAACAGGCGTGCCTCGTCGCGAGTGGCAAAACCGTCTAAATGGTTTGCTGCAAGAGTTTCGGCTAGAAAAAGTTGCAAATACGCTGGGGATTCGGGTATCTGGAGGAGAACGTCGGCGCACCGAGTTGGCGAGATCCTTAGCGTCGGGGCGAGAAGGGCCAAAATTTTTGCTATTGGATGAGCCGTTTGCCGGTGTTGATCCGATTGCCGTATCGGAGATTCAAAAAATTATTGCCGGACTGCGCGATCGCTACATGGGCATCTTGATCACCGATCACAACGTCCGCGAAACCCTCGCCATCACCGATCGAGCCTACATTATGCGCGACGGACAAATCCTCGCCTCTGGCAATTCAGAAGAACTCTACAATAACCCCTTAGTGCGACAGTACTACTTAGGAGATGACTTCCAAAGATAGCCTTGGGTAATCGGTAATCGGGAATTGGTAATCACAAGAGTCATCAGTAAGAAGCATTGAATTTTGAAGCCACAAGAGAGTTTTGAATTCAAAATTTCAGACGCGATAACCGTAAGTCTACTCCTTAAAACTTTCCCCCAATTACCCATTACCCATTACCCATTACCCGTTACCTACCCATCGATCCTTGACCAATGACCAAATCTTTCAATCCGCTCTCCCCCCTGATTTCGACAGTCTCGGTGATGGATCGCTATATTGGCACCGAGCTGGTCGCGCCTTTCCTATTTGGCATGGGATTCTTTTCTTCCATCGGGGTAACGATTGGCAGTTTATTTGACCTGATGAGAAGGACTGTGGATGTAGGTCTACCCGCATCGCTCGTATTGAAAGTCCTGCTGTTAAGTCTGCCACAGTTTATGGCGTATGCCTTTCCTGCCTCAGTGCTACTGGCTGCCTTATTAACCTATAGTCGTCTCTCCGCTGACAGTGAGTTGGTTGCCCTGCGTAGCTGCGGGGTGAGTATTTATCGATTGGTGCTACCAGCGATCGTCCTGAGTTTTGTTGTGACCGGCATCGCCTTTACGTTTAATGAGTATGTAGTACCCGCGGCGAACTATCAAGCCAAAGTTAGTCTAGATAAAGCTCTAAATAAAGAAAAGCCATCTTTCCAAGAACGCAATATTTTTTATCCAGAATATACGAAAGTTAAGCTACCCAATGGCAACAGAGAACAAGTGTTAAAACGCCTGTTCTATGCAGAAAAGTTTGACGGTCAAAAGATGGAAGGATTGACGATTTTAGATTGGTCTCAGGAGGGTCTCAATCAAATTGTTACTTCGCAATCTGCTGCTTGGAATCCAGGACAAAACACCTGGGATTTTTTCAAAGGCACGATTTATTTAATCTCTCCCGATGCTTCCTACCGCAATATTTTGAAGTTTGAACACCAACAGTTGCAGCTGCCTCGTACCGCCTTGGATTTGGCAAATTCTGGGCGCGACTACGGCGAAATGAATCTTGCACAAGCCAGAGAACGTCTGAAATTAGAACGCCTCAGTGGCAATCAACAAAAAATTCGCAAGCTTCTGATCCGCATTCACCAAAAAATAGCTTTACCGTTTGCTTGTGTCGTTTTTGGTATTGTGGGTGCCGCTTTAGCCAATAGACCGACTCGCACCAGTAAAGCGACGGGTTTTGGGATTAGCGTGATCGTCATTTTTGCTTACTATTTGTTAATGTCCGTTGGTGATGCTCTGGGACTAAGTAACTTCCTCTCTCCCGTAATTGCTGCTTGGTTACCGAATCTGTTTGGATTGGGAGCAGGGGCGTGGTTCCTGCTTCGAGCTGCCCGCTAAACTTTAAGGTAGTGTCATCGTCAGTCGTGTAGGGACGGTTCTCGCTCAAGATATTGAGCGATAGCGAAGCATAACGCACTGTGCAAATTACTGTTTTTCTCTCCCTAATTCATTGGGGAGAGAAAAAGTTGCACATGGCCTAAGCATATCTATAAACCCACCCGTTCTTGGTAGAGGCATATCTGTTCCCTGCCCCTCAGTGAGTGTTTTTCGGTTTCTAGTAATTAATGCTCGTTGAGAGATCGCAACCTTTCTAACTTCCTAAATTTAAACTTTAGTAAACTAAAAGCTTGGCTAAAATTTTACAAAAATGAAAGAAATCTTTTAACAAACTGTATATTAAGACAGTTCCTGTTCAAGGCAATAGCGTATAAAATCGACTTACAATCCCTTGTGCAAGTCGAGCTGCACTACAGCTTATGTCATCCTCCAAACAAGTCCCTGCCTCCATCCGCTATCTCAAAGCACGGTTACGGACATTCGCACGCCCTGCGTTTTGGGGATCGGCGATCGCACTGGTGATGATGGTGATAGGGGTATGGGAGTACTGGGTACACCCAGAATGGCTTAACAGCCTTTTAGATGGAGAAACGGAGAGTGGGCAAGTTGATTCCGCAGAGAATCCCTCGGATGACCCAAACCTTTCTCAAGAAAGCAGTGTGATTGGCGCTGATATCGATAACTTGCCCGCGCTCATGCAGGAATTTAATCGCGGCACTAATCAAGGCGCTGGCAAGAAGGGAAAGGAAAAAGCTCAAGATCCCACCCAGCAAGAAGGTTTATTTGAGCAACTGACTCGCAACCCGGCGACTGCTTCTAATACAGAATCGACCGCGCAGCCTCAAGCGATCGCAGGAATCCCCAAAGCTCCGCAAAACTCGAACAATCCATTTCTGACATCAGCACAAGATTTATTAAATACTGGATTAAATGTTGGCCCCCAGCCCAATACAGGGGCATTTTTGGGATTGACACCCACGAACCAACAGGCGGTAAATTCTACTACAACAGCAACCTCCACTCCGAATCTGGGCTTTGGCGTGCCCAATTTAACTAACCAGAACCAAAACGTCCTGCCAGTCAACTCCCTGCAACAAGCGTTGAATCAAACTTCGGCAAACCAAGCAGTAAACGCATCGCCATCGGGAAATACGTCTCAACAAACGCTTCCCAATTCCACATCCACTGGGCAAATGGCACCACCGCCAGCAAGTGCCCTAGCGAACACTACAGGCTATAGCACTCCCTTACCCACGACTAGCAACGCTACTCAGGGTTCTTCCGCCCCGAATTCTTACACCTATTTAACCCAACCCCAGGCGGTTCCTCCCGTTGTAGCACCTGCTGTCCCCGTAACACCACAGATAGCACCGCCAGTGGCACCGATAACGACCAGTAATTATGGGCAGTACCCATCGGGAGCGAACACTCAAAGAAGCGGGTTCAACAGCAACTCTGGTTTTGGCTCCAATCTTGGTAATTCCGGATCGCAACCGGGTCAGTTGAACCAGCCTAACTTTACAGCTCCTCGTCGCGTTCCAGGACGCTACATTGGTGGGGGTCAGATTAATACTTTCTCAAATCCATAGCTGTTAGCAATTAGCTGTGGGTTGCTCGCTAATTGCTAATCGCTATTTACTAATTACTTTGGAAGTATTTGATGATGGCGGAGGCAAATTCCGAGCATTTCAGAGGCTCCACCGGCGGTTCCATGAGTCGAGCCAAATCATAGGTGACTTCGCCGTTAGAGATCGCCTGACCGAGGCCATGCTTAATCAAGTCAGCTGCCTCCTGCCAGCCCATAAATTCCAACATCATCACGCCTGACAAAATGACCGACCCGGGGTTTACCCGATCGAGTCCAGCGTGCTTCGGTGCGGTGCCGTGAGTCGCTTCAAAGATGGCGCATCGATCCCCAATATTGGCTCCTGGCCCCATCCCCAGGCCACCGACAATCGCTGCCGCTGCATCTGACAAATAATCACCATTCAGGTTCATCGTAGCGAGGATGGAATATTCATCCGGTCGAGTCTGAATCTGTTGGAAAATGCTGTCAGCAATTCGATCGTTCACCATCACCTTGTCTTTCCACTGACCGTTGCCGTGGGTTTCCCAGATGGCATTGAGAACATCTTCCACTTCACGGGTGATTTGGGCTTTTTTCTCTGCCGTCAAGGCGTCGTACCCAGGCTCAATCTGACGGGCGTTTTCTTCCAAGGTAATCTCTGGATTACGGGCTTTGTTGTCCAGAATCCATGATTCTCGTTCTGTAACGCACTCAGCGCGAAACTCAGCGATCGCTACTTCGTAACCCCAGTCCCGGAAAGCGCCTTCAGTATACTTCATGATGTTTCCTTTATGCACCAGCGTCACCATCTGTTTCTGCTTGGGTAGCCGCAGGGCATTCTTGATCGCACGGCGCACTAGGCGCTGGGAACCCGTCTTACTAATTGGCTTGATGCCAATTCCAGAGTCTAGGGGAATTTGCTTTTTGCCGTGTTCTGGCGTGGCTGGAATTAGCTCATTATTGAGTATGTCAATCAACTTGTTAGCAATTTCGCTGCCTTGACGCCACTCAATTCCCAGGTAGATGTCTTCTGTGTTCTCTCGATAGATGATGACATCGAGTTTCTCTGGGCTTTTGTGGGGAGAGGGGGTGCCTGGGTAATACTTGCAGGGGCGGACACAGGAGTAAAGGTCAAAAATCTGACGCAGTGCCACATTCAGCGACCGGATGCCGCCCCCAATCGGGGTTGTTAGGGGCCCTTTGATGGCAATACCGTATTCTTTAATTGCATCTAGGGTATCTTGGGGCAAATATTGGTAGGTGCCGTACTTCTCGCAGGCTTCATCCCCAGCGTAGATTTTGAACCAGCTGATTTGTCGCTTACCACCATAAGCCGCTTGGACAGCGGCATCAAAGACCTTCTGGGCGGCGGGCCAGAGGTCGATCCCCGTGCCGTCTCCGCGAATGAAAGGAACGATCGGGTTGTCTGGAACAACGGGTTCGCCATCTTTGAAGATGATACGTTCGCCCATGTCAGGAGGAGTGATTTTTTCGTACATATTGCACTTTTGTTGGATCTAGTCTAGCCAGACAATATTTTGACAGGAAGACTACCAAATCGGCTGATTCGCAAAAGTTTCGGTTAAGCTTTTTTGCAGTTTGGGCGGTTTGAGTGCCATGATGTTCGCAAATCATCCAAGCTGAAGCAGGGGTGCTAGGAGGCTGTTATCTCATTTTGGATTTTGGATAGTGGAGACGAGATTAATCGCGTTTCTACTCAGGGATCGTTGCAGAAGTTTAAACCAGGCACCGAGGAGCGCAAAAAAGGATTATAGACCTAATGGTAGTCTCTAGAAGTGGTACTGGCATGAAGGAATTCGTGCTTCAAATCAAAACTTTGGCATCTATTTAGCCAAGAGGCCCTACGAGAATGGGTCGAACGGCTAATTTTTTAATAATCTTAAGCGCATTCTGTCATCAGCCTTTATGCTGATCCTTTAGGCTGATAATAAAGTAGACTGAGGGCGATCGCTGGTTTTGAGTCCTTCAATCTCATCAATACTGGCTGAGAAACTCTTGACGCTGCCAGATAACGTCAAGCTGATATAAAAAAGAGATATGCTGCACAAGCCGCCTCTGCCCTTTTCACAAAAACCTCAACTTACATCAAAGCGGGATGAATTCAGTTTGCAGACCTAGGCTGATATGGCCCCTGAAAGGCGCTCTTCTAGAGTAACGATGAAAAAAATTTTGCTCGTTGATGATGATAGAACCCTGCGAACTGTCTTGACACGCTACCTGCAAAACCAGGGGTATCTGGTTCAGGATGTAAGTTCTGGTATGGAGGCACTAAGCGCTTTTGAACAAGCTCCACCGGATTTGGTGGTTAGCGATGTGATGATGCCGGAAATGGACGGTTTGGAATTCTGCCGACGCCTGCGAACAACTCCTATTGGGCAATTGGTACCGTTTATCTTTTTGTCAGGTAAAGGAGAGCTAGAAGACCGAATTCAAGGTCATACGATTGGGGCAGATGATTATCTGACTAAACCCTTCGATCCCAGGGAATTAGTCGCAAAAATTGAAGCTCAGCTAGAGCGATCGCGCCGCATCCATGCGGAAATGGTACGGTTGATGCAGCAGATGGCAACCAGTTCCACCGCAGCGACAGCAATCGGAGCGTTGGGTTCTGCCACCTGCGAGCCACTTCCGTTAACACCCGCAGAGCAAAGAGTTTTTTGGGAGGTGATTCAGGGATTTACCAATAAACAAATTAGCGATCGCTTGTTTATCAGTCCGCGCACCGTTCAGACCCATCTTAGTAACATCCTCAGTAAGCTGGAACTAGAGAATCGCTCTCAACTAGTTCGATTTGCCTTTGAACACGGATACCGACCTCCCACCCATGAAGATCCGTGAGAGATGAAGCAGTCATGGGTAATTGGTAATCAATTTTTAAGTTGTAGAGACAAGAGTCGATCGCCTCTGAATTTTAAATTAAAAAATTTTCTGATAAGTCAAAACTCAAAACTCATCGCTCAAAACTCTCATTACCCATGATTTCAAGCGTTTATACACTAAATGAGTTAAGTCAAGCGATCGCGGCAGATCCTAGCCGATGGCGACCGCTAGTGTTTACTAACGGGTGCTTTGATTTACTCCATACAGGTCATGTTCGATATTTACAAGTAGCAAAGTCCTTGGGGCGATCGCTCGTCGTGGGGTTAAATAGTGATCAGTCCGTTCGTGCAATCAAGCCCCATCAGCAGGGATTGCCTCCCCGACCTATCGTGCCTGAGCAGCAGCGGGCTGAAGTTCTCGCCGCCCTTAAGCCCGTGGATGGAGTGGTAATCTTCGACTCATTGACAGCCACTGGCTTAATTGAAACACTCAAGCCCGATATCTATGTCAAAGGAGGCGACTACAGCTTGGAAACCCTGCCTGAAACACCTGCCGTTCAGGCATACGGAGGTCAGATTGAATTGGTCAAAGTGGAAATTTCCACCTCGACCACAGCGATGATTGACCGCATCCTGCACTCAAATGATTAGCGCATTTGTCAAAAGTCATTAGTCATTGGTCATTAGTCATTGGCTACAGACTAAAGACTAGAGACTAATGACTAATGACTAATAACTAACAGCAACCTGAAATGACTTGCTTCATGACAGACCAAACGACTGCCGACCTACCATACACCAGCCAAGACCTTACCGACCTACGCTGCAAGTTTGAGTCGGGTTCTGAAAAAACGCAACTACAACTCCTCCCAGAACTTCTAAAAGCGGGTAATACCGGTTTGGAGGTACTGATGGAATTTTTACGTAACAATCAGTCAACTCCTACCAATTTAGTTACAGCTAAAGCCTACCAGACCCTCTACAACGCCAATTTGCCAGCTGCAACCGAATTTCTTCAAACCCATTTCCCTTCCGGCATTATCCCCTTACACTCAGAACGCGGCATCGACTACAGTTCCCTGCAACACCTGCTCTTGCAACAAGACTTTCTTGCCGCTGACCGCCTAACCTTGCAAAAGCTGTGTGAATTGGCAGGTGCTCAGGCTGTACAGAGAAAATGGTTGTACTTTACAGAGGTAGAAAACTTCCCCATTCCTGATTTACAAACCATCAATAGCCTGTGGTTCCTACACTCGGAGGGCAAATTCGGTTTTTCCGTGCAACGGGAAATCTGGCTGAGTCTCGGCAAAGACTTCTTAAAGTTCTGGCCCAAAATTGGCTGGAAGAGCGGCAACAACTGGACTCGATATCCCAACGAGTTTACCTGGGATCTCAGTGCCCCTAGGGGTCATCTGCCTCTGTCAAATCAGCTGCGGGGTGTCCGGGTGATTGCCGCCTTGTTATCTCATCCCGCCTGGTCAAGTTGAAAACTTCAAGGCTCAGGACTCAAGACTCAGCAAACAAGAGTGATGAGTGAATGAAGCAAGAAAGCCTCTTGCCAGCAGAAATGACTCTACTTTTCACTCTTGTTTTTCATCCTGGCTCCTCAATCGAATCACCGTCACTGAAGACTTGTCGGCTGGGTTGAGCCGAGTGCTAAACTCAACGCCTCCCTTGATTTTTGTTGCTTTCTCCTCCCTTGAAGGCTAAAGCCTTACGGCATGAACGCGCCTGCGCGACCTCAAACACCACGTCGCCAGGGCGGGAGAACCCCCGCTATTCTTGTCGTTCAACCTAGGATAGAAGTCAATTTTGCTTAAATCAGTGTCATTTACCCTTAGTCCTTTTTAACCGAAAAGCAAAACTCTCTGCTCAACGTGTTTGTTAGAGGCCTTCTTCGGGAACGCTAAGTGTAGCGGGATATTAAATTAAGTCATACAAGCAAAGCGTATGGGAGTAGGGATGGTAATGGCAGCCCCAGAAAGCAGACTTTTTTGTCGTTTGGATGGTTTGACACCGGCAGTACGAGAACAACAAAGGTTCGCTGCTTTGGGAGAATTGGGTCTACTTGAAGCAGAGATGGTTCCAGTGTTCGAGGAAGCTACTCAAACAGCAGCCCGATTTTTGGAAGCGCCGATTTGCATTTTAAGTTTAATGGCTCAAGACAAGCAGCGGATCAAAGCAGCTGTGGGTTTATCACGATTAGGGTTGATGAACGATCTCGCCACGTCCCGGCAGCTCCCACGCCATCAATCTTTGTGTACTTATGTGGTCGATAGTCATCAAGTTTTGATTGCTGGCGATACGCTAACAAATCGAGCGTTTGCTGAAACTGCTCTTGTGCAGCACTACGGCATCCGTGCCTATCTAGGGACACCGCTGCTATCATCTAGTGGAATCTGCCTGGGCACCCTGGCAGTGATGGACTTAGTGCCTCGTAACTTTACTAGCAAAGATATTGACTTTTTGGAACTTATGGCTCGCTGGAGTCTGAGTGAATTTGAGAGAAACCGTCTGTTTTTAGAAACGCGACAATTGGGGTCTTTAGAGCGTACCAACTCCAGCTATTGGTTTGCCAAACCGTCACCTAACGGGCAACCAGAAACGGGTAAAGACCTGGGATACAATGCCGCCTCGAACAACAGCAGTATGGGCAGCAATGCGGGTGAAGTGTTGTCCCTGACCCGTTCAACCCCTAGCCCCTCTGCAACTAGCTCCGTTAAAGTCAAACTGCTATCCCAGCTGTCACAGGAACTGCGGACTCCGTTGACTTCAATTATGGGGATGGCAAGTGTTTTGGGACGCGAAGTTTATGGGCCATTAACGACCAAGCAGAAGGAATACCTGGAGATTATCCACAACAGCGGTCAGCACTTAGTGTCGCTAGTTGATGAAATTTTGTCTCTGGGAGGGTTGGATGAGGTTAGCCAAAAACTCGATTTCACCTCTGTGGACATCGAAATGCTGTGTCAACAGGCGATTAATAACCTGCAACAGATTGCGTCTGGGCGGCAGCAACAGATTCGTCTATCTGTAGAGCCTGGAAAGCGCATCTGGTTGCTTGACAAGGATAAAGTGCGGCAAATTCTTTACTACCTGATTTTTAATCTAATTAACTCAGGGAGTGCAGGAGGTGTGGTTCGCATTCATGTCTCTCGCAAAATCGAAAAGCTGAACATTGCGGTGTGGGTTTCTCATCCCTGGCTAGGAGATGGTCTACCGCAGATTGAGTTTTATGCCCAGTCCGATATGTCGCCAAATCATCACTTAGAACCAGCTCTCTCAGAAGCCAGTGTTGCTTACATTCAAGAGCCGTACTCCGTGCCGTCCCTCACATCAATGAATCAATTGTTGCTGAATGACTCTCGTGCCGCTGATTCTGCCGTCTCAGAAGGGCTGTCCCATTTATCAGTCGGCAATGGTTCTCGTGAAAGTTTGGGGTTGTTGCTGAGCTGTTTATTGGCAGAAATTCATGGTGGGCACATTTCTGTTCAAGGCTCTCCAGAAGCGGGATATCGCTATGTAGTCAGCTTGCCACAGGTGGATGCGGTGGAAACAATTGGTGATGATTGACGGACTAGAGACTATAAACTATGTACTTGGGTAATTGGTAATCGTCATAGGGAATGGCTAATTGTTCATTGACCAATGACTAATGTGATCAATACCAATCACCCATAATCACTTCCCCCCTGACCTATCACATGAGTGTTTGGCAACAATTTACCTTGTCCAGTTTGCCGCTGTATCAGTGGCAAAGTGCAAGCTATTTGCATCGGTTGGTCGGTAGCTTGCGAAGCTGGCGGCAGAGTAGCGTCTGCGTGCAGTGGGCTGAGCCGTTGGGAGCCTTGTTTGTGGCTTTAGTGTTTGCGTTGGCTCCTTTCGTGACAACGGCCCTGGTTGGCGTGTTGTTAGCTGCCGGTGCTGGCTTTTGGATACTGCTGACTCTGTCAGATGAGGCGGGTTATGTACCGGGCGAAGCGCCTAAAGTTACTCCAATTCACTGGTTGGTGTTACTGTACTGGGGCATTGCCACTGTAGCAACGGCTCTGTCGCCAGTGAAGATAGCTGCTTTGAAGGGCTGGGGCAAGCTAACGCTGTATTTGCTATTTTTTGCGCTCATGGCGCGAGTGCTGCGATCGCCCCGCCTGCGTTCTATCCTGATCGCGGTCTATCTCCACATTGCGCTGATTGTTAGTGTCTACGGGCTGCGACAATGGTTTTTTGGGGCGGCGGCACTGGCAACTTGGACAGATCCAACGTCTCCTCTATCTAAAACGACGCGAGTTTATAGCTATTTAGGTAATCCCAATTTACTCGCTGCTTATCTTTTGCCTGCGATCGCTTTCTCGCTGGCTGCTATTTTTGCTTGGCGCGGGTGGAGTCGTAAAGCGCTAGCGCTGACGATGTTTTCCGTTAATACTGCGTGTTTGATTCTCACGTTCAGTCGCGGCGGCTGGATTGGCTTTATATTTTTGCTTTTAGTATTTTCGCTGATGCTGCTTTACTGGATCGGCGAACATCTGCCACCTTTCTGGCGGACTTGGTCGCTGCCGATTCTGTTAGGAAGTTTGGCGCTAGTGCTAGCGGTGGCGATCCTATTTGTGGAACCAGTGCGCGATCGCGTTTTTAGTATTTTTGCAAGTCGCAAGGATAGCAGTAACAATTTCCGGGTCAACGTTTGGGAAGCGGTGATTGAGATGATCCGCGATCGCCCGATTTTAGGGATAGGCCCTGGCAACGAGGCTTTTAACAAAGTTTATCCCCTTTATCAGCGCCCCCGCTATACTGCCTTAAGTGCTTATTCCGTTTTCCTGGAATTGGCTGTAGAAACTGGCTTAATTGGTTTTTGCTGCTTTATGTGGTTGCTGATTGTCACCTTTAACCAAGGATGGCTACAGCTAAATCGTTTGCGGCAACTGGGCAGGCGTGAGGGCTTTTGGCTGATAGCGGCGATTGCCACGATATTTGGTCTATTAGGACATGGTTTGGTAGATACAGTCTGGTATAGACCGGAAGTAAATACGCTTTGGTGGATGATGGTGGCGTTGATTGCTAGTTATTACACTTTCTCACCGAGTAGCGATCGCACTCCCCACACACTAACGGAACACAGTTAATCCGATTTCCCTGTTTGATTATTCATTAGTTTTTAGACTTTTTTCGGCACCTACTCCGTCCAAAGGCGAGCGAAAAAACAAGGACTCACAAACTCTTGTCCAAACAGGACTCCTAGAGTGGATGGAGTTGTACTCATGGCTAAAGACTAAAGACTGTGACTTTTGATTTATCTAGAATCCAAACAAGTTTAGAAAATTTCAAAAGCAAAAAGGCAAAGGAAAGATTTCCTCTTCTTTCTTTTGCCTTTTGCCTTTTTTAGTGCCGTTAATTTTCCTATAAGCCACCCGTTTTTTTACTCTCTGTAGCCGGTACGACTTACTGGATCTGGATCGCGGTAACGGGTTGGTTCTTCATGCTTGCGACCCGCTAAGCCTGCTAAACCAAGCAGTCCCAGCAAGCCCAACCAGCCCCAATCAAAATTGCGATCGCTTTCAACGGTTCTAACGTCTTGGCGAGCATCGGTGTTTGTAGTTGTATTTGTATCAGTATTCGTTTGAGCAGAAGCAGGCACAGTCAAAGGCAGAACCGCCATACTTAAGGAGAGAACGCCAGCTCCAATAAATTTTGATAAATCAGATCGTTTCATAAATAAAGCTCCTTGTCCGCTCTTCACTCACAAACTTATAGATTTCCCTCCAAATCAGAATCAATCTACAGCTATAAATTAAAAACTTCTAAACTCTAACTATAGAGATAGAAAATGTCTCTTCTTTCCACCATTTCCTCCCTCTTTATAATTAGGTAATTTTCAGGGTATAAACCAAATTTAACTTTTTAAGACTGGGGATCAATAATAAGCTTGCGAATTCATGTGAGTTTGGCTTAAGCAGCAGGTAGTAAATGGTAGTCAATGGTGATAGAGGGCTGCTTGGTTTGGTGGCTCTTGCAATCAATCCGCACACCAGGTTGACCAGAAAGTTGCCCGACTGCGGTGAGGGAGCAGCCCATTTCTGCAAAAAGGCGCATGGAATTCTCTTCTAAAGAGACTAAACCTGCAAGACAAGGGTTCTAAAGTCCCCGTACCGTCTGAACTCTGTTTGATAAAAGCTCTCACAACTTCTGCCCTCTTCATCTCAAGGAGATAGAAGTTGGCAGGATTTACTTTTCTCCAGAGATAATGGCACCCATCAGGGTGTCTCCCTGAGGTGATGAGAATGCTCGCTCCGAGAAATGTTCTTCAACTGGTCAACTTCAACTGGTCAATCAGTGTCTCAATCATCGACCGCTTCCGCAACACCGTAAACGTTCTCGTTTACGGTGTTGCAGCCTATCAGCGAAGCAATTGTGGCTGCAGACAGGGTTTTCAAACCTTTAGAACCAGTTATCGACACCGTAGAACTTTTCTTTTTATCTGAGCATGGGACAAGCAGATGGATGGAGAATTCAGCAGTTTCGGCCTATCTGTTATGGCTGTTCTTTATCCCGAACTCACGGTTACGTAATCTGCGTAGGCTGTCAGCATTGTGCGTATTACCAGTTCCCGCTCGTGTTTTAACCTGACTCTGGAAATTTCCCCATTCTTGAGAATACTGAATTTTTATGCATAGCGCTGTCAAATAAAAAGCGCTATCCGCAAAATCCCTGAAAAGCTTTCAGAATATTTACCGATGTGCTTCAAAGAAAAAGTTTTGAGCTTGAGGAAAATACTGCTTTAAATTCAAAACTAATTAGTAGCTTTGTAAGTGTATTTAAGGGTTTTACGTAAATATTCAATACTATGAAGAAGCCAAAAAGAATTAGAAAAGCTGTAGACAAAGAATTATGATTTCAGTTATTAATAAACAAGGAAAAGAAAACACACGTCTGCACCGGGCTTCTAAAGTAAAAATAAACTCAATTATTTTGGATGTATTTGCCGGTTGGATGGGGTGAAGTCGTTCATCGCCTTGGTAGAGGTACTCAAATGAAAATCAAACTAATTACTAGTCTGCTCGCCGCTGCTGCTGCCCTGACCGGCGTCATCTCTGCAACTGCACCGGCATCGGCTGAGATTAACTGGGGTTCTGTAAATACTGCACCCACAAAGAATGCATTGAGCCAATCTGATGATTTTTCAAACATCAGCACGCTTATCGATAGCTTAAACACGCAGATCAATAAGTCTCAAGAAAAATACGCATTTCCAGACTTGAGCCTTTTAGGCGGTAAATCATTTGATTTAAGCAAATTAACGTTGCAAAACGATACTGATGTTCGTGCTTACTTCGTCAATGAAGGGGCGGATTATAACAATCAGCTAGGTTATCAAGCACTTGACAGTAACGGCGACATTGTCAAAGATGGAATGGCTTTCTGGGAACTCAACAGCACAGAAAGTATTAGGGAAAACCAAACTAGCTTTACTAATCTAAAGCAAGGAGATTGGGTCAACTTAGGCAACTTCAGTAAAGGTACAACCCTGAATTTCCAGTTGAACGCCAATAGCTTATACGGCACCAGCAACTCCTACGGCATTTACAATTCTGCTTTTAATGCTCCTAACCCTGATGGGCTACAGCACGCCAGAGGATATCTCTTTAACTCCCGTTACCTGGTGATCGGTTTTGAAGATTTGTACGGAGATGGAAGCGAGACTGGCGTGACTCCAGCCTCTGACCGGGATTTCAACGACACAGTTTTCATCGTCGATATCGGCAACCAAAGTCTGCAAAGCGTACCTGAACCATCTGCAACGTTGGCACTGGTAGCTGCAAGTACGTTAGGGATGTTTGGCCTGCGTCGCCGCCGCAACAGCCAAATCAATGGCTAATCCCCTGGCCTATCGCTGATAATCTTTGCAAGTTCAATTAGTCAATAACCCCTGTTTCTAGCCTGCACCCTGCGGGCTTTTTTATTGGAAGCTTATGTAGCAGCTGCTTCGCTGTAAGCTTAGCCAGTGAAGCAGCGCATAGATAGGATATTTCCCCTAGGGGTAGTTAAAATCATTCAGGCTGAGCTGTGGGATGAGATATCTAACAGATTGTTCGCCTGAAGCGAACAATCTGAGGCATTGTAAAGAATATCTGCTCTCTGGCGCTAGCTAAAATAAGGCTATGTCTCAATCTACCTCTGCCTCCAACCCCTCTCACTCCGCTGCTAGCTCATCTGATATGCGGCCTGTCTTTATCCTGGTGGATGGTCACTCGTTAGCCTTCCGCGCCTACTTTGCCTTTGCTAAAGGGCGGGATGGAGGCTTAAAAACAAAGACTGGGATTCCTACCAGTGTTTGTTTTGGCTTCCTCAAGTCGTTACTGGAAGTAATAGCATCCCAGCAACCTCAGGCGATGGCGATCGCATTCGACCTCGGCCTACCCACTTTCCGCCACGAAGCCGACGATACCTATAAAGCTGACCGCGCTGAGACGCCAGAAGACTTTATCATCGACCTGAAAAATCTTCACGACCTTTTAGATGCCTTCAATCTGCCAATTGTGACGGCACCGGGGTATGAGGCAGATGATGTCTTGGGAACGCTGTCACAAAAGGCGAGTGCTGCCGGGTATCGGGTGAAGATTGTTACGGGTGACAGAGATTTATTTCAACTGGTTGACACTGCAAAGGAAATTAGCGTTCTTTATCTCGGTCAAACCTTCTGGCAACGTGGCAGCAATACAGGACCAGTAGAATTTGGGCCAGAGGAAGTTAAAGAGAAACTAAAGGGCATTACACCAGAGCAGGTTGTCGATTACAAAGCTTTGTGTGGCGACGCCTCCGACAATATCCCCGGTGTCAAGGGAATTGGCGACAAAACAGCCGTGAAGTTGCTTACAGAATACGGCTCCCTGGATGGGATTTATGCCTCATTGGATGAGATTAAAGGAGCAGTCAAACAGAAGCTGGAAGCCGGGAAAGAAGAGGCATACCGTTCCCAGCACTTGGCAAGGATCGTTCTTGATGTCCCTCTAGACGTTAGTTTAGAAGACTGCCCGCTGAAGGGATTTGATAACGCCGAGCTAGAACCGCTGCTAGAAAAGTTAGAGTTTAGGACTTATCTAAGCCGAATTAAGCAGTTGCAGCAGGCATTTGGCGGTGTGGCAGAGGAAGCTAAACCCGTTGAATCTAAAGAAGAACTTGAAGAAATCAGTTTTGATGATGGCGACCTCTGGTTTTTCAGTGCCGCTGATACCGAAGCGGCTAGCAAGGCAGACACAAATGCTGCGAATCAGATTAGCGCCCAAATTATTGATACTCCAGAAAAACTGACAGAACTGATAAAGCAGCTGCAAAGTTGCACCGACCCTGACAAACCAGTAGCGTGGGATACGGAAACGGATGCCCTAGAGCCACGAGATGCCCAACTGGTGGGGATTGGCTGCTGCTGGGGAATCGATCCATCTGAAGTTGCTTATATTCCCACGGGTCACAAAAGTGGTGAAAATCTGGATAAAACGGCTGTCTTAGAAGCGTTGCGTCCAATTCTGGAAAGTGCTGACTATCCCAAATCGTTGCAGAACGCCAAGTTTGACCGGCTGGTGTTGCGCTGTCAGGGAATTAGCTTGGCTGGGGTGGTGTTTGACACGATGCTTGCCAGTTACGTCCTGAATCCAGATAACAAAATCAAGCGCAACCTCAGCGACTTAGCCCTGCGGCATCTGGAGCTAAGTATCAGCAATTATACGGATGTGGAGCCGAAAGGCAAAACGATTGCCGATCTGGATATTCAGAGTGCAGCCTACTACTGCGGAATGCAGGTCTATGCCACATTCCAGTTGGTGTCAAAGCTACGAGAAAAATTAGAGGAAGTCCCCGCTCTTCACCAGCTGTTACGGGAAGTAGAACAACCTTTAGAGCCAGTTTTAGCACAGATGGAATATGTGGGCATCCGCATCGATGTGGGGTATCTCAAAGAACTCTCGCAACAGATGGAACCTGAGTTAGAGGCGATTAAGCAGAAAGCTTATAACTCCATACCTCGTAATGTCTTCAATGCATATCTCGAAAAACTCTTGACGCAGTTGGAACCAGATTTAGAGGCGGTTAAGCAGAAAAAATACGACTCCGTAGCCAGTGCTATTTTTAAGGCTTATCTCAAAAAAACCGCACAAAGCAAGGAAACGGATTTAGCGGCGATTAGGCAAAAGGTTTACGATATCGAACCCAGTGCTATTTTAAATTTGAACTCACCTGCTCAGTTGAGTGAATTACTGTTTGAGATACTCGCTCTGGACAAAAAAAAGTCTCGCAAAACTCCGACAGGGCTTTACTCCACCGATGTCTCCGTTTTGGAAAAGTTGCAAGGAGATCATCCAATTATTGATGCTCTTTTAGAGTACCGCACCCTACACAAGCTTTACTCTACCTATGTGGAACCATTACCAAAGTTGGTGCGTGCCGATACTCAACGGGTGCATACTGATTTCAATCAGACGTTTACTGATACTGGGCGTCTGTCTTCTTCTAACCCAAATTTACAGAATATTCCCATCGGCACGGAGTTTAGTCGGCGGATTCGCAGAGCATTTTTGCCGGAACCGGGTTGGTTACTGGTTGCTGCGGACTATTCGCAAATTGAGTTGCGGATTTTGGCTCACTTGAGCCAAGAGCCGGTGCTAATTGAGGCATACCAGCAAAATGAGGATATTCACAGCGTCACCGCTCGGCTGTTGTTAGAGAAGGATACAGTGACATCTGAGGAGCGCCGATTGGGGAAAATTATCAACTTCGGCGTGATCTACGGGATGGGAGCGCAGCGATTTGCGCGGGAAGCTGGGGTGAAGGCAACCGAAGGCAGATTGTTTATCGATCGGTTTAATGAGCGCTACCGTAAGGTTTTTGAATATTTGGAGCGGGTGAAGCGGGAAGCGATCGCTCACGGTTATGTCGAGACTATTCTAGGACGCCGCCGTTACTTTAACTTTGAGGGCGGCAGTCTCCGCAAGCTCCAAGGTAGCAATCCCGATGAAATTAACCTTGACAAACTCCGTAATTTGGGACAAGCTGACGCCGGTTCGCTACGCGCCGCCGCTAATGCTCCCATCCAAGGTTCTAGCGCCGATATCATCAAGATTGCAATGGATAAACTGCACAAAGTTTTGCAGAATTATCAGGCGCGTTTGCTATTGCAAGTTCACGATGAATTAGTGCTTGAAGTTCCTCCCTCTGAATGGGAAGAATTACAGCTTAAAATTCGTTCCACAATGGAAAATGCGGTTTCTTTGAGTGTGCCATTAGTCGTTGATGTGCGTGCAGGGCAGAATTGGATGGAAACGAAGTAAAAAATCGTAACTTCAACAAACGCGGATGATTGACCATGACCGCTTATTTAAGGAACTCCTCACAACCTTTTTTGGGGAGTTCATAGAGTTATTTTTGCCAGAAGTAGCAACTTATCTAGAACGCGACTCCATAGAGTTTTTAGACAAAGAAGTCTTTACAGATGTTACTGCTGGCGAGCGTTATGAAGCTGATTTAATCGTCAAGGCTGAATTTCGAGCTCAGGAATCTTTTTTTCTAATTCATGTAGAAAACCAAGCTCAACATCAAACTGACTTTGGCAGGCGGATGTTCCGCTATTTCTCCCGCTTGTCTGAAAAATTCGATCTGCCTGTGTATCCTGTGGTGGTGTTTTCTTATAACAGTCCCAAAACTCCAGAACCGAACGTTTATCAGGTGGCTTTTCCCAATAAAGTCGTTTTGCAGTTCAACTATGATGTCATTCAGCTAAATCAGCTTAATTGGCGGGATTTTGTGCAGCAACCCAATCCAGTTGCTAGTGCCCTAATGGCGAAAATGAATATAGAGCCAAGCGATCGCCGCCGCGTAAAATTTGAATGTTTGCGTCTTTTGGCTACTTTGAGGCTAGATCCCGCCAAGATGCAATTAATTTCTGGATTTATTGACACTTACCTGCGCTTAAGTACAGAACAGGAAAGGCTTTTAAGAGCTGACATTGCTAGGATGGAGCCAACTGAGCAGGAGGTCATTATGCGAATTGTCACTAGCTGGATGGAAGAAGGTATTGAACAGGGAAAGCAACAAGAGGCACTGTCACTGGTTATGCGCCTATTGCCTCGGCGAATTGGCGCAGTTGCCCCTGAGTTACAACAGCGCATTCAGCAGCTATCTCAGACTCAGTTAGAGGATTTAGCAGAAGCGCTTTTGGATTTTTCATCGGCGGCAGATTTGGAGGATTGGTTACACCAGTTTGCAACTGAGTAAAGTGACTGGCAATAAATGCGTGTTAAACTAAGCGTCGATTAGAAGCGCGATCGCATCTCCCTTCACGACTCCCACTACGAAAAGCCCGTAACAAGCGTCCGAAACTATTGGACAATGGAAACGTCTGTCCAGATGGACTTTTCCTTTGTAGTAAATATTTATAATGACCGGCACTCGCAAACTCATCCAAAACTCTCTCATCTGGACTGGTGCAGTTATTCTTATCCTTGGCTTGGTGGGGTGTGAAGCCATTTTTGGTCCACCCACTTACTCGGTTAAACGAGTCAGCGATGGGGATACTCTCGCCGTGACGGATCGCAGTGGGAAAAATATTAACGTGCGCTTTGCTTGTGTGGATGCTCCGGAAGTTCCGCATTCCAGCAAGGAAAAGGCAAGCAAAAAAGCAGCAGATCAAAACCAATTTAAGTGGGGAATTAAAACCCAACAACGATTGCAAGAATTGGTACAACAAGGAGGCGATCGCGTTCGCTTAACTGTGACTGATACTGATAGGTATGGGCGTAAAGTTAGCGAGGTGCGCCTGCCTGATGGCACTTTTGTTCAGGAAGTGTTGGCAAAAGAGGGACTGGTACTGGTGTATCGTCAATATCTAAAAGATTGCCCTAGCGCTGCTATCGTTGAGCAAGCAGAAGCTGAGGCGAAAAAGACTCGGCGCGGCATTTGGCGTGACTCCAAATTTCTGCCGCCGTGGGAGTATCGCAGTGAGAGTAAGTAGCAAAGGCTGATAGTTAATTGCAATGGACAATAACCATCAAAAGTCTTCGTCAGCATACTCACTGGCATCTTCTGATTGAAACTGATTACTGGAAGGCGATCCCCAAACAATGGGCACGATTGCACTCCCAATCGCCCCCGCGCCAGCACTAAACGCTAGCACGACGCCTACTGGCATCCGGATCGACTGGAAAGTTAGAAATTTCACCGATACCGGCGTGATGTTTTGAATGGACAACAGAGCGATCGCTGCGACGGAACTAGCTAAAATCAGCGAGGTAAGCAGGTTGGTAAGGGCTTTCATATTGATAATGGCGACTGAGTAAGTTCCTGCTACCAAGTAGGAGCAAGAGCAATGCCCTTGCTCCTACCGATCATTTAGACTGTGACGGGTTCCAGTTTGTTAATGGTTTGTTCCATTTGCTGGGCAATTTGAGTCATTTTTTCTGGAGTATTCGTTTCCAGATAAACCCGCATTAGCGGTTCTGTTCCGGAAGGACGCAGGAGTATCCAACTGCCTTCTTCTAAGTAGAGTTTAATCCCGTCTTTGCGCCCTACTTCTTTCACTTTAATTCCTGCCACTTCTGCTGGGGGATTTTTAGTGAAATCATCGATGACAGCGGCTTTGTGGGCGTCATTTAAGTGCAAATCGAGACGTTTGTTGTACAGAGGGCCATCGGCTTCTGCGATTACTTCTTCTACTAGCTGGCTTAAAGGCTTACCTTCGTAAGCGATCGCTTCTGCCACCAGCATATCGGCTAAAATACCGTCTTTTTCGGGAATATGTCCGATAATGCTCAATCCGCCCGATTCTTCGCCGCCGATCAATACCTGCGTCTCGCGCATTTTCTCGCCGATGTATTTAAAGCCTACTGCTGTTTCGTAGATTTCCAAGCCGTACTTAGCAGCGAGGTTATCCAGCAGGTGGGTGGTGGCAACGGTGCGGACAATTGCACCAGTTTTGCCTTTGTTTTTGACTAAGTGACGCGCCAGCAGCAGCAGCACCGTGTTTGGTGTCAGCACGTTTCCTTGTTCGTCAACAATGCCGAAGCGATCGCTATCTCCATCCGTCGCCAAACCTAAATCTGCCCCGTCTTTTTTCACCGCTTCGACGAGTCCAATCAATTCCTCTCCCTTCGGTTCTGGCATTCCACCGCCAAAGAGAACATCGCGATAGGTGTGGAATGCCTCTGTATCGCAACCACAGCGCTCCAAAACAGTATCCAGGTAGCCACGAGAAGTGGAGTAGAGGGCGTCGTACTTCACCTTTAGCCCTGCGCTCTTAATTCGCTCTACATCCAGCAGGGTGTAAATAAACTGGAGATAATCTGGCTTGGGATCAAAGGTAGAAATCTTGTTGGCATTGTTGCCACTCGGCGGCTCATCCGTAGCGTCTTCAATATTTGCTACAATTGTATCCGTAATTTCCGGTGTAGCCGGACCAGCGTAATCGGGGATGTATTTGATGCCGCAATAGGGAGCTGGGTTATGACTGGCGGTGAACATCAGTGCCCCAGCAGAGTTGAGAAGCTTAGCGTTGTAAGCAATAACTGGCGTCGGGCAATCTCGATCGACAATTTTCACCGTCCACCCAGCGTCTGCCAAAACTTCGGCGGCAGTCCGGGCGAATTGGTCGGCTAAAAAACGGGTATCGTAAGCTACTAAGACGGGACGGTCTTTGGAATAGGCGTTTTCGAGATAACTCGCGATCGCCCGCGTAACTTTACACACATTGGCGAAGGTAAAGTCATCGGCGATAATCCCCCGCCATCCATCGGTACCAAATTTGATCTTGTTTGAACTGCTGGCTGCGCTCATCTTAACCACTTCCTCTTGATTCCACCTAAATACTACAAGACGCCTATCGCTTCAATCTCGCTGCCGGATGACAAATGGTTTGTATAAACTGAACGATTTGTTCGCACCGGCAGAAAATCTAGCTGAATCTGAGGATACGATAGACCCAACCCTTAATTGCAAACAAGGGTAGCAATCAGGTGTTAATTGCCGTTGCAAATGGTAAATTAGCTGCAAAAGCAATATGAGCAATCCGCTCTCGCCTCGCGCCTGCCATTAGGAAAATCATCTCAAAGGAGTCGTAAGCCATTGTGAGCCAGACAGACACGCCAAACCTACAAACGCTTCAATCTGACGCAACTCGCCTGCGCGAAGAGTTGCAGATGCGAGATCAACTGGTTCAGCAGTTGTCTCAAGAACTATTCCGGCTGGTTAAGGGCAATGCTAATTTTATGCCCAGACCGGAAGTTTCTGAGCGGCACATGGCTCAGATGAGAGCGCTGCGAGAACAACTGCAAGAGGTCGAGCAGCAGGTAACGTTCTACCAGGAACAGATTACAACCCGTGACACCGAGATTTATCAATTGCGGCAGTCTGTACAGGAATTAACCGACCGCAGCCGGATGCTAGAGCAAGTGGTGCAGGAGTTACCACAGATTTATCGCCAGAAATTTGCCGAACGCATGGCACCCGTGCGAGAAAAAGTGGCGATGCTGCAACGGGAAAACCGTCAACTCCATGCCGAGTTGCAAAGTGTCAGCTACCGTCTAGCTGTCAGAACCCGCCGCACGACGACCGGACTCGATCTGCCCAGTTTCCCGCGTACGGGTGTTCGTAATAGCCCGATTCCAACCTTTGGTCATGCGTAAAGTTCTGATTGTGGTTGATGCTGCTGATGAACTTCCGGTATCGCCCACAATAGCCGAAATTGTTTCTGCCCTCAAGCAAAGCGCGCTCAATTCCCCAGTACCGACAACGATACAAATTGTAGAGACGCGATTTATCGCCTCAGTCTGGGCGGACTTGCAAAACCAAGCAGAAATTCTTTGGTGTCCTTTAACTCTGAATTTGCCAGAAAGCTTGGAATTTCCAGCCCAATCCCTTTATCAGGCTTGCCGCGATGTGACTGGTTTACGCCAGTTGGTGGAGCAATTAGGATCGACGACGGGTGTCGGTGATTTCTGGTTGCCAATCGTTCTTACGGCAAAGGGGCCGCTCTACGGCGAGGTAATTGGTAGGGTTGAGGATGATGAAAGTAGGCGCTTAGAACCGACTTTGAAAGGTTATCGTCAGCCGGTGCATCTATCGGATATCTGGCGTCAGCCACTGTACCAACTGGGGCATCGATTGCTGCAATTTTTATCAGCGCCACCAGCTGTTTATTTATTACAGTTCGGCTTTCAAGAGCAAGGGATTTTTTTTGACCGACTTTTGCCGTTTCCAGGGGAACCAGCGATCGCTAGCATTAACGTCCAAAAGCCAGATTTATTTACCTGTCACTGGCACTGCTTGACGGGTCAAGCAATTTACGATCTCCAAATCAACGCTTTTCACGACTAAGAAGTCGCGGCTAGGCACTTGTAGGGACTCCGATTTATCGGGTTTCCCTATCTGGGCTATCGATCCCTTGAACTGGGCATAAATTCCGTGAAGCTCGATCCAACAAAATACGGCTTAGCACTACATACCAGCAGTCCTGAACTAGGTCTAGCACTCAATAACTTTTCTGGAGATTCGCGCTGCCAAACTTGGGATTTAGGGCGCGATTTATCCACTCATTTACATCATCATCTGGCTGAGTTTATTCAGCCGCAGATCTGGGCTGATTTGAAATTTATCTGTGTGGCAATAGGCCCAGGCAGCTTTACAGGGACTCGCATCGGTGTTGTTACAGCGCGGACACTGGCGCAACAGTTAGATATTCCCCTATTTTCCGTCTCTACACTGGCATCTGTGGCTTGGTCAGAAGCCGGTAAAAGTAAACAGCAAGGCAACGGAAACGGTGAAGAATCTTCACTCAGTAATGCGATCGCTGTCCAATTGCCAGCTCAACGGGGTCAATTATTTACCGCCATTTATCAGGTATTGCCATCCAGTTCCGGACTCGCTCAGATGTTATCAGATAGCGTGATGACACCGGCAGTATGGCAACAAACGCTGGACAGTTGGCATCCCTATCAGCTAATTGATATCGCTGCTGGGGCTGGGCTAGGGGCAACCGTTTCGAGTCTACTAGAACTAGCCTATCTAGATTGGCAACAGGGGAAGCGTCCCCACTGGTCAGAAGCGCTACCCTTTTATGGTCAACACCCCGTTGAGGAGAAAACATCTGGGTAGAATAAGCGGATGCGATCGCTTAAAGATATCAAACAGCCGACCTCTACAATAACTTCGACACTATCTCAAAAATTGAGATGTATCACCCCTTGGCGCTACTGTCGCATAGAAGATACATCAAAAATTCTGCTTGACATGGGAATCCGTTGATTAGTGGCTGTACTGTCCGCTACAGGGGAGCTAGAATCAGTAGCTTTATTTCCAGCTTCAGAAACAACAACTTGCTCAGCATTGGTAGAATTGACGACGGTATTACCAACGTCAGGTTTAACACTTGTATTCCACTCTGCGGTCTGTTCAGAGGAGCTTGAGTCGATAGTATCAACAATGTTAGTTTCTAAAGGAATAACCGTTTGGGCTTGAGAATTAGCCGCAATTAAAATAGAGCTTTGAGTTAAAATAAAAACTAGCAAAGAAAAAATAAATTTAGCCACTTTGACTCAACCTCCTTCAAATAAATAATTAACTTTTGCAAAAGCAAAAATAATCTGTATCTATCTGCAATTACAGATAAAAATTTTGAAATCAACCTATAAGTTTTTATGCCGTAAATGTTTTCCAGGGTAGACAAATACAGCAAAATTTACAATTTCTATTGATGTTGATTAAAGAGCGACAAATAACAATTAGAGATTCTTGTAGTTGCCACTATAATTCCTTAACCGAACCTTATGTCAATTTATAGCTTCTACTCTTCTATCTACAAGCGAGATAACACTGAAACTAAAAAAATATTAAATTAAAAAAAAGTAGACTTAGTAAAATTACGGTAAATTTGGATAAAGTTTTTGTAGCTAAATAAAGGTTTGATGAGGTGTAAACTGGCATTTTGCATCAGAATATCATCCTGAGCGACATCCAAGAACTCCTGCGATGTTGCACTTTGCTGAATGTGACAAGTGTAGATAGGGAAATTTTCCTAGAAGGAGAAGCTAGTCCGTAATATACCTACAGCGATTGGGTCGCTAGCGGGTGTATGTCCCGGTTCAAAAATAAAGACTACCCCTGGCGTGATGCTAATGTTGTCCGTTGCCTGCCAACGATAGAACGCTTCTACATGAGTGGTCGTTCCAGGTTGTCCTCCTTCTCTGCCCAAACCCGTATTGAAAAAGTCAGGGATATTATTTCCTACGGGCAAATCGCTGCTAACAATTTTTGGTGGTTGTCCAATATAAATTCCTCCCAAATTTCCTTGTCCAAATAAATCGGGAAAATTGAGATACACCATATAGTTAGTTGTTTCTACATTTCCCGATCTTCCGGGAATGTGGGAATTGGTATAACCAGCCCATCCACCTAACGAAATGCGCGGCGTAATTCGCCAGTTAATCGTGGCACCAACGGCATTAGTTTGCAGGGATGCTGAATTACCAGTCAGTGGATTAATAGCACTCAACTGGTCGTCTCCAATCCCAGTCAGCAAAGAACCATTGGGAGAGTAGTCATTAACATAATACAAAGTGATATCAAGCGGATCGGTTGGGGTAAGCGCTAGTTGGACACCTGCGGTATTGTGCCCGTCAGGTCGTCCATCGCTATGAAAAAATCCTGGAATAGTCGTTGAGTAAACCGCCTGCAAACTGGCACGTTTAGCAAATTGCCAATCAAAACCGATACCGCCACGACCAAAGCCAATATTCAGAATTGGGTTTCTTTGGGCAAAAGCAGAAATTGGACCTGTAGCAGCGCTTTCCACACGATTTGGGCCTCGGAAAGCGTAAGCCATATTTACTCCTTCTGTCCCCACGAGAACAGCAAATTTGTCGGTGAGGAGGAAACGGTAGTTTAGATCGCTCAAAATCACATCGTTATCATTAAACAATTCATAGCTCAGTAGGACATCGTTAGTTAGTCGAGGTGCAGTGGTTCCTTGACTCGCTTGGAGACCTGCTAACAGGTAACTACGTTCGTCAAATTGGGTAGTTAGATACAGCTGATTAAAATTAATTACGTTAATATTTGTACCCCGATCATCAGTCTCTTTTTTCCCATCTCTAGGAAATAAATCGGCACGATTGTTGCTACGCCCTTGAACGCCAACAATTGTCAGTCCGCTCAATTTAGTGGTTGTAGAAAATTGGGTTGCTTCTATTTCCGCAATCCGAGCTTCCAAGCTACCCACTGAACCCCGAAGACTGGCCAATTCGATTGCAAATTCTGATTGCAATCGCTGTAAGGTAGCCAAATCCTCTTGTCTGATTCCATCAGCAGTTGCTATCGGAACCAGGTTAGTAATTTGCTCCAAACAAGCATTTAACCCGGCAGCAAATTCATACCGCGTTAGGGCACGATTACCACGATAAGTACTGTCCGGATAGCCCGCGATACAGCCATAGCGTTCGATAAGCGATCGCAGTGCTTCATATGCCCAATCTGTGGGTTCCACGTCTGTCAGCTGAGAAACATTGGTCACTTGCTCCATCGAAGCTTCAGCAGCGTCTGACTCTTCTGCATTTTCCTCCTCTAGTTCCTCCACCTGTTGCAAAGTCGTGTTGTTATCAGGCTGATTATCCAAATTTGGTAAATCTGAATCTGTCTTTAGAAACGTACTAATTTCTTTGCTACCTTGAGGAGTTTTATCTACATCCGCAGAATAAGCAGTTTGAGAGACAAAGCCACTGACTAAAATCCAGCTAAATAACCCGTAGTTCAAACTTGAACAAATAATTTTTTTGAATATAATTTTCAATATCATTTGCTTCCAACTCCTATCAGATCACACGTTTCCGAGCTATATGAATAGCTCGGAAACAAACTCAACAAAAAATTTAGCAGAGTCAGTTCACAAATATGACCGACTCTGCTAAATATGTCACACAAATTCGCAAAAAACTTTTAAAATTACCGCCGCAAACTCCGGGGATCGAGGGCATCCCGCAGCCCATCGCCTAGCAAGTTAAATGCTAATACAGTGAGGATAATCAATAGCGCTGGAGGCCAGATCAACCAAGGTTGTAACACCAAAATTGATGCATTTGTTGCTAGCGATAGCATATTCCCCCAAGACGGATCTGGCTGCTGAATTCCTAGCCCAATCAAACTCAGCACTGATTCCGCGACGATAAAACCAGGAATTGCCAAAGTTGCCGAGATAATCACGTAGGTAGCAGTTTGCGGCAACACATGACGAATGATAATGTACAGCGGTTTTGCACCCATTGCGCGTGCTGCTTGCACAAATTCCCGCTCTTTAATGGACAGCACCTGTCCCCGAATCACCCGTGCTAACCCAGCCCAGCCGACGAATGAGGTAATCAGGACAATTAATAAGAATCGCTGGGCACTCGTTAGTCCTGACGGTAGCACTGCGGCAAGGGCAACCAACAGATAAAGGCTGGGAATTGTCATCAGCACTTCCACAAAGCGCATTAAGATGCTGTCGGTTGTGCCTCCGAAAAAGCCAGAAATCCCCCCAACCAACAAACCTAGGGGGAAAGATATGGCAATTCCCACTAGACCAATGCTGAGGCTGATTTTGCCTCCGTGTAGCAGACGGCTGAACTGGTCGCGCCCCTGTTCATCGGTGCCTAACACATTCAGTTTGCCTTCCCCAAGGGTGCCGAAGAGATGCCAATTAAAGGGAATACCGCTAAGAATTTCCACCTCATCAAATTTGGGTGGCAGCGGTAGGCGAAGCTGAAATAGTTGGTATTTCGGTCCCCGGACAAACAGGCGAACAGGTGAAGGTTTTTGGAAGTCTACAATCACTTTGCGATCGCCCGTCTCTAAATCTGTCGGCCCCTGAGTCGTCGGATAAACGTGCGGTCCAATAAATTGTCCCTCACGGTTGCGCCAGTAAATCTGAGTTGGTGGCAAAAGTGACGTATTTGGCTGTACATCACACAGTCCTTGAGACAGGTCATAAGAGTCACATGGACGATAAGGCGCAACAAAATCAGCTGCAATAACGCTAAGGTAAAAAATTAACAGGATTAAAGCGCCAAAACGAGCTAAGGGATTGTTTTTAAGCTTTTGCCACCAGTTCATAAAGTTAGTGCTTAGGAGTTATGAGTTAGGAGTTTTAAATTAAATCATAAGCTAGAATTTAGTATTTCCAAGCTTATTTGGATTGTTCGCTCCTAACTCCCCACTGGTTCCCTTTCTAAGCTCCAACTACTAACTGTTCTTCCAGTTGCCGTCGCTCATCTTCGGCACTTTCGTGCTCAACAACAAACACATTCGAGTAGAGGTTTGCAATGATTTGCTTACCCTGCTGAGTGAGCGACAGGTAGCGAAGCGCATCTTGAATATACGGAAATACCCCATGCCAGTAAAATTTGGGATAGTTCCGCCGCAAGTCTCCAGGATGCCGATAACCTAAGGCTTGATTGACGCCAGTTTCTTCAAACTCATAGTACAAGGCACCAATTTTCTTCAGGTAGCGGGGATCGCTCAGCTGACCAATCAAGTCAGATGCCCGAACCAAGCCTGGATAATTAACCGTATCTTGATGATCCTCTGCTTTTGGGACTGGAAAACGAGTGAGTTCAATATTGCGCTTGATCAATTCCGCATCAATCAGCTTATGACCGCCAAAGCGCTCTTCAATAAAGAGTTTGGCTCGATCGACGTGATACGGTGTCAAGCTGGCATCTGAAGATCCACGAGGCACGGAAACCATTTCTGCATCCTGCCCCGTCGCATACAGTCTTTCGTAGTCTCTATCTAGGCGACACACGCCCTTCACGTAGCCAATGTCATGGCAAACCAAGGAGAGAATGAAGTGCAACCAGTCTTCACAGGACACCCCGCCCTCGCGGATATGTCTACCGCGCAAGATTTCTTGCCCGACCAGAGCGACTAAAATCGAGTGTTCAACATTGTGATAAAGGGCGTCGCTGTTGGCAATGTTTTCCAGAGCCATACCCCCCGCCCAGGCAATAATATCTTCGTAGTCGGGCTTGTAGCCGCCGTAAGTGCGTCGGTAGCCTTCACGAATTCTTTGAACAAAAGAGTCAATTAGAATTTCTGTAGCGTTAAACATCCTTAGTTCTCGCTGATACTGAGTGCAGTGAGGGGGCGTTGCTGATTTGGGAAATAATTGAGCATGAGGCGATCGCTCTCACGGTACCCAATCATTTTGCTGGTGGCGCTACGCCATAAATCGAGTTAATCCGAGGATACAACCTTGTCCTCTGTCGAACGAAATAGATACAACCCCTACCCTTCCAGGATGCAACAAAATTTGGCGACTGGGGTTGTTAATTGTCATGGTTGCTCTGTGTTTCGCATCACAATTCGTTCTTTGACCGCCAGATGGGGGTTTGATACTGCCTTATGACTTGAGTTTGTTGAAAAATTGGAAAATGAGTCTCAACGCGATCGCCTAAAATTCTGTAGTCGAAGAAACTGGGACTATAGGGCTTTTGGGCTATTCCGGTCAATCAGCTTAGTTTCTTCTAACTTTTGCTAAATTAACATTTCCAAAACCAATAGCGCCAATTAATTTGGCGCTATCAAGCGTGTTGTTAAAGATTGTTGACATGAGCGAAGTCGCCAGTTTTAAATCTCACCACACTGGCAGCAGTTTCTTCGATAGATTTTTACCAATAGATTTAGAAGTTTTTTTTGCCACCAGTTAATATTGGGGAGCGGAAAAAGTTTAAGAGTTCTCGATTGACGGTTTGGGGAACTTCTTGCTGCATCCAGTGACCGCAGTGACTAATAAATTTTAGGTTGAAAGGAGCAGCGATTAAGCGTTCCATGCCTTCGGTGAGTTTTCGAGTCAAAAAGGCGTCTTCTTCGCTCCACAAAATCAAGGTAGGCACAGTGACGGGATCGGGCGATCGTCCCCAGTGATGCAGCCAATTTTGAGGCGACAAAGACGATCGATAGTAGTTAATTGCCGCCGCCAAAACCCCAGGCTTTGCTAGTGCTGCCTGATACACTTGGGCATCCTCGGCAGAAAACGCGCCTTTGCGAACCGCCTGTCCCCGAAACACGTTATTTACAAAATCTTTTAAATTTTGCTGAATCAGCCACTCTGGCAAACCAGGAATCTGAAACGCCAGAACGTACCAACTGCGACGCAGGTGATCCAGGTTTCCCGTCAATTCCTGCCAAAACCTGTACGGATGCGGCGCATTCAAAATGGCCAGACGATTCAGAACGTCTGGAAATTTCTGCGCTAGATGCCATGCGATCAATCCGCCCCAATCGTGACCAACAATATGTGCCCGGACATACCCTAAATTCTCAATCAGACCCCGAATATCGGCGCTAAGAGTATCCAGGTCATAACCACTGAGAGGCTTATCCGAATCGTTGTAGCCCCGCAAATCGGGAACCACCACCTTAAAATGGCGAGCCAGTGCTGGGATTTGATGCCGCCAGGAATACCAAAACTCTGGAAACCCGTGCAACAGGATAACTAGCTCTCCCTCTCCTTGGGTGACACAATGTAAGCGAATGTTGTTGGTCTCAATAAAATGGTGTTGCCATGCACAATCAAGGGCGGTCATAGACATCTCTTCCGGCATCCATCGCCAGGGGTTAGCACGTAGGTTTCTCACTTTTCAGATTAGCAGTCCTAGGAGCTTATCTGTCTAAAGAGAGTGGTGAAACCTTACTGGGCTAACTCCTTTAGCCTCGCTGGGGCACGGCAGGACGATACTCAGAAGGTTTGATTTGGTATTTAACTAGATTGGCTAGGTCTTGTAGCTGACAAATCGCTTCAGCGCCCTCTAGCTTCATTAATTCACGGTCATCCCGCATTTCTGTCCAGGTAATCCCATAATCCGATACTAAAAAGCGAATTAGATGGTTGTCACCAAGACTAACCATAAATGATGCGCTATTCATTTGGCCTCCGCAGGTATAGCAAGAAGCCAGATAGCCCCGCTGCTCTAGCACAATCGCCAGAGCTTGGAGGTTCATCACTAGATCCTGTACAAATTGACGGTGTTGCTCTGCAAGTCGTAGAAACACGGTTGTCCTCCAACCACCACACCTTAGTTTAAACCTTTTATACTTTCTTAAGATTTTGCTCCCCAGGCATGACGGTAAATTAATTGAGGAGCATAGGAAAATTTAGAACTTGACGGCTCCCTGATTTGCACCAGGTTAACTTGACTATTCAGAAAAGCCAAGTATCAACAATAACAGTTTGAATGATACTCCTGCATCCTAAACAGCAGTGCTAAAGGTTACTTCTAACTAAAGACGGACTTAGCGGTAAAGTGTTGCCAGGGGCAGAATCATCGCTGCATTTAAGGGGATCGCTCGCTAAGGATAAGAATAATCAATTAAATCTAGTCCTATGGGCGAAACTTACTTATAGAGTTAGAGACAAAGAATTTGATAGCTTTGGTTTACCTGTCGGCAAGACAAATCTATCAAATACTTTGTCTCTAAGCACTTCACCCAACCAGATTTTTAGGAAGGTCTAGTTGACGACCTGCCACCAACCAAAGGAAGGTCCGATGAAGCGGATAGTTATCCAAAAAAGGATCAGGAAACCGATACCGTACCAAGCCCCCTGACCGGAGATTTTCACAAACTGTTGTGCCTGAGTTTTAGTGATCGGCACCCAAGGAAGGATATAGGTATCTTGACCATACTTCTCTTTGAGTGCTTCTTTCCGACGCTTGGATTCACCCATAATTTTTGGTGATGCCTTTAGACATTTGTTTATCATAACGCTGGCGTGGGAGCCGCAGCTGAATGATTGATTAAATTACAAGTATTGAGACAAAGCGATGAGCTGCGAGGGGTGTGGGAGAAGCTAGCGATCGCTTGTAAACCAGTTACTGTCCAAATAGTTGATCCGAGCCAAAGGACTCAGTGCTTCCAGCACCTGAGAGCCGTAGCTGCGGTTATTTACGCGACCATCGAGGAGAGCAACGACGCCCCGACATTCTCGCACGGGGGCGATCGCTCGCTGCAATTCACTCAAAGCTACCGGCAACAGATACAAGCGAAACCAATCTTTACGCTGTTCCTTGTAATGAGCAACCCGACCCGCTACCAGAGGATTTTCTAAAGAAGGGATCGGCAATGTCGCCATCACTAGCAACTGGGGCGCAGGCAACGCCTCCTGATAATGCCGCCAAAATTCCCATCCCGTTACTAGAATGCCATTGTTTGACAAACTGGTTTTTTCCACTTGCACGCGGGAGCCAAACTCAGCCGCCATCACAGAGGCCACCTGGGCTTTTAAAGGCGTATCCTCCACCAGGATCACTGCTAGTCTTTGAATGTCGGGATTCTCTGCCAGCGACCGATCCATTGTCTCAACTAGCTTCTGGACTTCTTGAATCAGGACTCCCTGAAATTGGGGTGTATTCGGCATGGGGAGACGATCGGGGAGATATAGCTGAATCAGTTCGTTCTGCCTGTCTGGAGAAAACTTCAGACACGTTAGGTTGCCCAATCCTACCCGCTGACGATAGGCGATCGCTTCTGTCTCTAAATCCAGTGCCGCACCAATCAATACCACCGGCTCGTGGTGCCAGATTTTTTCTAAAGCAGTTGCCACCTCAACGGGGCCGCAATACAAAGAAAATTGGCCCTGACTCCGAGCAATTTCTGCCCACATGAGTTGGTCTTCTGCTTGCAACCGATGCCAAAAATTTCTCCAAGCCGGGGGTAAATTTGGCGAGGCGGGAAATTCTCCCCCTCTCCCACTCCCCTGCTCTCCAGACGGGATCGTTCTTGTTTCGACAAGATTCTGTCTGCCTTCAACTCCTATCGCATTCTCTAAGACCGCATAGAGACGCCTCAAGATGTCTTGCTCAGCAGGTGAAATCAGATAGCACTCGTAAGGATTGGCTGGATGCTGGAAGACAGCTTTTGTTAGCTGTACCCGCGCATCCCGGATTGCCTTTACCTTACGGGGAAAGGCCAGCATCAACTCTTCCCAATCGCTGGGTCGCAAGCTAGCAGTCAGTTGGTCGCGTGCCCACTCTTCCAAGTCATCGGCACCATCAAAAATAGTCGGAATGCCAAAGGGTATCCGATTTAGCCCTTTGAGGCGGTCAGCTAACCAAACCTCTGGAGAGATTAACAGCAGTCCCTGAAAGTCAGCGTCAGGCCATGCATCGCCTGCCAGGATGGCTTTTTCCCTCCCCATCCACTGTCGCATCTGAGGAATTTCCACCTCTAGCAAGCGTTGCTGAACTGATTCTGGAGCCACCAGGATGACAGATTTCGTCCATAGCAGTGCTGGTGCTAGGTAACTCAGGCGATACTTCCCCGTACCGTGCGAAGAAACTCCAGTCTGAATCAGGGCAGAACGCCCTAATCTTAAAGCCCGTGCCACCAGCCTCGCCATTGTCAGATGATGAGGCCAAGAACGATTCTCCTGCTCGCGAAGGAATGCACGTAGTGAGGAATGAACTTCTACCTCTATCACTTTAGATTTGAGACTTTAGAGTTAGGAAAGCAAAAAGTAAAAAAGATCGCTTTACATATTTTCTCTTTTTTTTCGCCTTTTGCCTGCTGACCCTTTGTTCAACTTTGCTGTAATTTTTCTAAATAATCAAATTCCTTGACAAATTCAATCAATGTACCTATCGGGGGGAGAATCAAGCTTTGCGCTTCCACCGAGTTGTTTTTCGGGAAACCGCTGGAATTAGATTGACTTTGATTCATAAACCGTTTCCCAAACACTGGGTGATGATAAACATTCAAGGTTTGATCCGTAGAATTATTTAGCACCGTCTGGGTTGGAGCCTGGAAGAAGTTTAATTTTCTTTTCAGTTCGGGCACCATTTTGCAAATATCGAGACTACCGACTTGATCGATTGTTTTATTAAGGGAGGCAGTTAATTGCTTGACCCGCTGAGCATCTTTATGCCCTAGTGATGATTGATTTTGAGATTGAAGTAGGTTCACTAGAGCGCTGATATTTTTCTGAGTTGCTACTGCATCGTTGAAGGGAAAAATAGCCACGTAAGCCAGGGGAAATAATTGATCGTTGCTATCAATTCTGAAAGTGAGAATTGTTTTTCGAGCGCTGACTTCCAAACTGGGAGGATGAGCGATCCCCGGATAATGCTTAGAGAGGTGATGATAAGTAGTGGCTAGTGCTAAATTTGCTTCTAAATCTAACGGTGCATCTACGATAATTCGGACGGTTGGCAGCGTTTCATTGAAGAACTTTTTTGATTCTTCAGTGGTAAGACGAAAAATTTCCGTGCGATCGCCATCCGGACTCAAGTCAACCCACTCGCAGGTTACTCCTTCAGTTTTCAGGCCGAAACGGGAGACTGCATACAGCTTTGCCCCAGTTAATATCGCCCCAGTCAGGTCAGCTCCAATCCAATCGGCTTTAATCAATCGAGCTTGGGTAAGGTCGGCGTGAACTAAGCTGGCATTGAGTAAATTAGCATTGCTAAGGTCTGCGCCGATTAAGTTAGCTCCGCTTAATTTTGCGCCGCTTAAGTCTGCCCAACGCAGATTTGCACCGCTTAAGTCTGCCCAACGCAGATTTGCGCCGCTTAAGTCCGCTCCGCTGAGATTTGCGCGACTGAGATTGGCTTGTCTTAGTTCTGTCTCTCGGAAATTGGCACCGCTCAAGTCGGTGCGGCTCAAGTCGGTGCCATTTAAGTTTGCCTGCTCCAAGTTGGCTCCCGTCAAAAAGGCACCCCGGAGGTTGGCTTCATTCAAACTGGCGCGACTTAGATTGGCTTCTCTAAGAGTGGCTTCACGCAAATCAGCACCGCTGAGGTTCGCTGATTTGAGATTGCATCCACTCAGATCGGCGCGAATTAGCTCGGCTCGAATCAAGACGGCTTGAATGAGCTGCGCCCCCCCCATATCCGCTCGAATCAGGTTAGCAACGTTGAAGTTTGCCTGGTTTAAGATGGCATTGCTAAGATTGGCTCCACTAAGCCTCGCGACATTAAGTTTGGCTTGAGTCAAGTTAGCGGCTTCGAGATTGGCACCGCTGAGATTCGCCACGCTTAAATTAGCGCCTGTCAAATTAGCGCCGCTGAGGTTGATGCCACTCAAGTTTGCCTCACTCAGGTCAATTGCCGCGAAGTTTCGCGCACCGGCTGCGTATCTTACTATCAGTTCATCGACATTCATTTCGAGCCACCTTGCCAGCATTCTCATTTTATGGTTAGGAGGAGGGCGCTACCAGCAAGCCTTGAGGTTCATTTGTCGTTTTGAGTGGCTGGGTGAGTTTGCAGCAGATGAACCCTGGCTTTGCTTGCGTTGAGTCGGGATTTTTCCCCGGCATCTATCTAAAGTTGTACAAAGTTGTACAAGCACTAATCTAGCGTGCCCCTCTGTAAATCTTAGAAGTAAGTTCAGTGAGGGCATCCTCAGAGTGATGAAGGATGAATGAAGAAATCTATTATGCTCCCTACCTCATCTGTTTGGAAGGGCTTTACTTTAAGAAAATAGTCGTCCAGCCATTTTGACAGAAGCCTAACGAGCGGCTGATTGGATCGTGGGGTAAGTTGGCACTGTATGCTAGAACATCATGCTAGAACATCGGTACAGTAGTCCCAGAGAGAACCCCTCTCCAGCCCTCCTTGTTTCGGGGAGACAGCTAAATTGCTCTTGTTTTCCTCATTTTGAGGAAATTTAGGAGCTTATACCATTTTAGATTTTGGATTTGAGATTTTGAACTGTAGAAGACTTGCGGTGATAGCGAAGCGCTGACTTGTCTGTTCGCGTCTGAGCCAGTAGCCATTTCCAGCAAGTTATTTGTGCCGATTTTACGGTGAAATAGTATTAGACAGAACCATGAATATTGGGATTGTAGGGTTGGGGCTAATTGGCGGCTCGCTGGGTTTGGACTTACGAGCGGCTGGCTATCAGGTTTTGGGGATCGCGCGTCGAGAGCAAACCTGTGTTGATGCGATCGCGCGAGGGGTTGTGGATGATGCGAGTGTGGATCTGGCACTCTTGGCAGCTGCCGATGTAGTTTTTGTGTGTACGCCCATTAGCGCGATCGCCCCAACCGTACAGCAGCTGATTCCTCATTTGTCTGCCAACGCCATCATCACAGACGTGGGTTCGGTCAAAAAGCCGGTGGTGGAAGCGCTAGAACCGATTTGGACGAACTTCGTGGGGGGCCACCCGATGGCGGGGACGGCAGAAAGTGGTCTGGAAGCAGCTCAGACTCAGCTATTTGCTGGGAAAGCTTATGTATTGACGCCGGTGAAGACGACTCCCCCAGCAGCCGTGAATATTGTCGAGGAAATTGCGCGATCGCTCAAAGCTAAAATCTATCAGTGCCGTCCAGAAGATCACGATCGCGCGGTGGCTTGGATTTCTCACTTGCCGGTGATGGTGAGTGCTGGTTTAATTCATGCCTGCATCAACGAAACCGATCCAGCGGTTCTAGAATTAGCGCAACAATTGGCAAGTTCTGGCTTCCGGGATACCAGCCGCGTCGGCGGAGGCAATCCAGAGTTAGGCGTGATGATGGCGCGGTACAATCGCGGGGAATTACTGCGAAGTCTTCAACAATATCGAACCGGACTCGATCAAATTATTTCTCAAATTGAGCGAGAAGACTGGAACGCATTGCAGGAGAAACTTTCTATCAACCAGCAGACACGACCGAAATTTTTAAACCTCGAATAGGGTTATTGTAAAAAGCGCGATCGCTCTACCGGACTATCGCCCATTAGGCAACGACAGCACAATCTGCCGCAAATGAGCTCGCTTTCCTTCGCTACTAGCTACCTGTTAGTTTTTCCAACTTTGCTCCGCAAATTTTGCAAAACCGAGCATCTGTATCATGGGATGATAAACCGCAAGTAGGACAAAGGGTTTCTACCTGATTAGCTGTTTTAACCAATCGCTTGATCAAGTCGCCCAATTGCCAAGGAATCAGAGCAATTCCGGTCAAAATCATTAAGACTGTCATCAAGCGACCTCCTTGTGAAATTGGTGTTACATCGCCAAATCCAACTGTTGTCATTGTGACAATAGAGAAATATACAGCATCCAAAAAAGTAGCGAATACTTGAGGATTTACTGGATGCTCAACTTGATAAATCAAGCCGGAATAAACAAATATGATTGCTAATAAAGTAAATAATATTCGAGCTGAAATCTCTCCATCTTCATTGATGGTGCGACCAAATAATCTTTTACCTTCTATAAATCGAAGAAATCGCAAAATCCTAAACCATCGAAATACCCGGATAAAGCTGATATCTACCACTCCTAATAAAAATGGCAATATTGCTACTAAATCTATAATTGAATAAACACTTAATATATGTTGAACTTTATTGTCTGCACACCATAAACGAAGCAAATATTCCCATGCAAAAAGTAGGAAAATTGCATAGTCTATAGTATTAAGATTAATTCGGACGTAATTTGGGAGTGGATAGGTTTCGATAACAAAAATTGCTGAAGACAGCAAAATCATTCCTGTAATTAGGAAGTTGAACGCTTTTCCTGTTGGTGTTTCAATGTCTTCTAAATAAAAAGCAATTTTTTGCCGCATCTAGATAAAATCACAAAACGAAAATTGGCAGCTTGATATCAAACAGGAGAAAGTCGGGTAATCGATAATCGGTAAAAATCTTTAAAGATAGAGCGATAAATCACGTTTGAATTTTGAATTAATTATTTTGAATAACTCAAAGTTTTTGTTTCTTTTTTAACAAAGCAAACCTCAGTGGTAGTTGCTCAATTCCCAAAAAACAGCAGCGAAAACCCACTTAAGTATAGGAGCAGAATTAAAAAACTCTCGAAGCTAATATTTCCAATTCCATGTGTTTCCCGCCGTAACAAGCCCAAAACTAGAATGACGGTCATCAGGATCGTCAACGCGATCGCAAAAATCTGAGGCTGTGCCAAAGCATGATAAATCGAACCCTGCCGATAAGCAAAGTCAGAGAACGCCACCAGCATCACATCGAAGCTATTTCCCCCGATAACGCCACTCACCGCAAGCGTCAGCGCCCCTCGTCGCACCGCCGCGATGGTTGTTACCAGTTCCGGTAGGGCAGTTGACAAAGCGGTAAAAAGCCCTCCTACCATCGTTTCAGAAAGACCGCTGTGCATAGAGATCGAGATTCCAGCTTCCGCCACAAAATAACCGGCACCGGCAAGCAGCCCCGCCAGCAAAGCGAACCTTAACCACAACACAGTCAATTTAGTACCCTCGGAATTATCTGCCTCCGGTTCGTCAACTTGCGTTTCCGCAGTCCGCCGAGGCCACCACATGGGCGTAGTTTGAGCCTCTGCCGCCAAACGTAAGCCAAAGATATAAGCGGCTGGGATAAGGAACGAGGCGGGATGAATTCCAAAAAAACTGACATCTGGCCCAGACATTGCCATCAGAGGAATTGCTAATAAAGCAACCAGAAGTGTTGCCTGCATCAGATTTGGCACGGAGGCAGCTGCGTGTGTCAGGTTGGCTTTCCCATAGGCAAGATCGGCAATGCTAAGAAATGCTGTTTGGGCAGCAATCCCTCCTAAAGCACTACTGATGGCAAGTTCGGCGTGACCTCCGGCAGCGGCGGTGACAGAGGTAACAATGCCTGCTAATGAGGTGCTACCGCCGAGGAACAAGGCACCCATCAGTGCTTCTCCAAGACCCGTTTCATCCGCTAGACGATCCGCTGTGCTTGCCATCATCGTTCCTACAACGGCAATCACCGCAGCAGCGATAAAAAAAACACTAATACTCAGGGTTAAGGAATCAAACACATCCACCTACTATGGTTCGGTTAATTTTTTCAATGCAAAATATTTGATTGCCCCAAGCAGAGTTTCTAAGGGGAAAATTTCTCCACCCTTTTGCAAAGGAGGGAAATTGGCTTATAGCAATGTTTTCCAGAGGGTTGCAGGATCTCCCAATCCGGAAAAGCAGACCGTATTGTGTTTAGGGATATCTCCTCTAGAGTTTTGGGTTTTTGGGTATCTAACCCGAACTGTATTGGTATATCCACCGCTTTTGTCTGCTATTTATTGTCAAAGTAAGCACCCTGAGAATGGCTACCTAAGCTTCATTATTCCTTGCACAGCTTGTCAGGTGCCTGTACTAGAAGTCAGATTCAGCAAAAATTTCTTTTGGAGCGATCGCTCTTTTTGTATGCTCCTATACACGGCTTCTCGCGTTTCTTAGCGCTCGCTACAACAATCAGCAAAGCGACAGCGCGACACATCTAAAATAGCGAGTGTGATTCTACAACAGAAGAAGCCAGCATGAAACGCGATCGCATTGCACCCGGACCCGGTCAAGAGTCAGTCTGGGATTACCCTCGTCCCCCGCGTCTTGAGGAATCATCCAAGCACATCCAGATCGTCTTCAACGGCGTCACAATTGTTGATACTCAGCGGGCAAAGCGCGTACTAGAAACCAGTCACCCGCCTGTCTACTACATTCCTCCCCTAGATATCAAAATGGAATATCTAGTGCGAACTCTTCAGGAATCGTTTTGTGAATGGAAGGGAGGCGCTTTCTACTACACAGTCGTTGTCAGTGACAAACAGGCACCGAATGCCGCTTGGGGTTATCCCAATCCCACACCAAACTTCGCCAGCATCAAGAACTATCTCGCTTTCTATCCCCAGATGATGGATGTTTGTTCGGTCGATGGAGAACAAGTGCAGCCGCAACCTGGAGGTTTCTACGGCGGTTGGATCACCAGCGATATTGTTGGCCCGTTCAAAGGTGAGCCAGGAACCTGGGGCTGGTAGTATTTTCCAGGGGTGTACACCAGATGTACAAGATGTACACCCCTACTCTGCCTAGAACTCATTTAAGAAAATCCGGTCAATCCTTGGCATTGCCGTCTCTTCCACCATCGTTCTGGCGTGCGTTCCGGGTCTTCATCTTCAAAATAGGTCGGAACCCTACTCTCCGTAAGCGGGAGGTTGTGATTATTAAGAGTGGAATCCTCTGCTGAACCGTTTTTGTCGAGGTTACACAAGAGTGGCGAATCGACAGAGGCGGCGTCAGTCTCATCCGATCGGTTCTCTATTTTTGCAGAGGTGGCATCAGGTTTATTGCCAAAACTTCTCAGATCGTAAGTAGCCGAATTGTTAGGGAATGGCATTGTTTTATAACCGCTGAATAAACTAAATTTGAAACTTTTAAACAGAAAGATGTTCTACTTTGGAGTATAGCTTATTGAAAATTAATTTCAATAAGTTTTGTGACTTAAAGCTAGAGAAAGCCGCTGCTATATCCTCAGCCGTTCTAGCGAGCAGTGTTTGCGACAGAAAGAGAAATTACAAAGAATATCTTCTTGCACGCGATCGCATAATTCAGTTATCGTGGGAAGCCCTTCTTGGTCTAGAATGCGCTTGTCGAGAAGGGTATTCTTAAATCATGGCAAATCAACAGTGTCCGATTCCCGTTGTCGTCAACGGTGCGGCTGGAAAAATGGGTCGCGAAGTCGTCAAAGCCGTTGCTCAAGCAGACGATATGACTTTGCTGGGGGCAATCGATCGCTCTTTGGAATACCAGGGTCAAGACGTTGGAGAAGTGGCGGGTTGCGAACCCTTGGAAGTTCCCATTGTCAGTGACTTACAAGGGATGCTGGTGCTAGCGACCCAGGAAAAACAACAGGGCGTTATGGTTGATTTTACTCATCCTGACTCAGTTTATGAAAATGTGCGGACTGCGATCGCTTACGGCATCCGACCTGTCGTTGGCACAACTGGACTTAGCCCGCAGCAAATCCAAGAGCTTGCTGAATTTGCCGACAAAGCCAGCACGGGTGCCCTGATTATCCCCAACTTTTCCATTGGCATGGTCTTACTACAGCAGGCAGCTGTCCAGGCGTCCCAATACTTTGACCACGTTGAAATTATCGAGTTACATCACAACCAAAAAGCCGATGCCCCTAGCGGTACCGCCCTTCAAACTGCCCAGATGTTAGGCGAACTGGGTAAGACCTACAATCCACCGACGGTAAAAGAAACCGAAAAACTACCCGGTGCCAGAGGTAGCCAAGCCGACGAGGGGATTCGCATCCACAGCGTTCGCTTACCCGGTCTCATCGCTCACCAAGAAGTGATGTTTGGAGCACCAGGTCAAATTTATACCCTACGCCACGATACTTCAGATAGGTCTTGCTATATGCCTGGTGTTCTTCTCGCTATCCGCAAAGTTCTCCAGCTCAAATCCTTAGTCTATGGGTTAGAAAAGATACTATAAGTGGCTAATCCCCGATCGAAGGAGCGAAGGATTGCTCTTAAACAATTAGCCATCCTTCAATTAGCAATTCGCTTTTGAACAATATGCTAGTCCCATTAACACGCAAGAAATTTGAAGACTTGATTCCCCAGATTGCTACTGGCCCGCAGTATGCGTACTGTTGGGGCAAGTTCCCAGACTTTTTAAAGCGATTGCTAATTTCTGTAGTAGCTGTGGTGGTGGTTTTACTCGTCGGCAAGTTTTTGCTGGGCGAAGATTTGAGCGCGATCACCTTTTTTCTGGGAATCATTGGGGGTCTTTACTGGTTGTGGGCACCCGTCTATTGGGCGAGTCTCCGGAATGCTTCTTATCGCCGCTACGCCTACAGTGGATTCTGGCGGGGTGAAGTCGTGGATATCTTTGTTTCTGAAGAGTTGATTGGCGAAGAGCAAACCGTCAACAATCGCGGGCAACTAGTGATTGTTGAAAACCGAGAGCGTCGGTTGAACATCGAAGTTGGGGATGAAACCGGATTTACGACCCAGATGCAAGTACCGCTTCGCCGCATCCATAAAGCAGTTAAACCCGGTCAAGTTGCTGAGATGGTCGTGCTGTCCAATCAAAAAGACTTGGGTCGGATTGCCAAGGTGACAGACATTTATATTCCCAGTCAGAATCTCTGGGTGAGCGACTATCCTTATCTGCGGCGAGACTTTTTTGAGGATGTCAGCCGTCAGTTAGGAGACACTGACGATGTTTCCTATCCTGAAGACCGTACTCCTAAGCGTAGGCGATCGCGTCGCCCTTGAATCGAGAACCGGCTAATGGCTAATGGCTAACGCCCCGCCTCTCTGCCCTTAGCCGACACCATTCGTATCTTGCCCATAAGCTTGCCATGCCAAGTCAACTAAACCATTGACAATCGCCGCTGCTACCACCGCACTCCCTTTACGTCCATCAATTCGGATGTGAGAAACTAGCGAATCATTCAGCCGTTCCTTGGCAACATCCACATCCACAAATCCCGAAGGTGTGCCAATCACCAATGCTGGTCGAATTTCTTCTGCCTCAATTAGCTCGACCAGGGAAATGAGAGCCGTCTGAGCCTGACCTACCACAAAGATTCCTTCTGGATAGCGTCTGGCAAGGGTTTCAATTCCCCAGGCAGCGCGGCTTTTGTCTTTTTGGGGCCGCGTTAGGGCTTCCATACTGCAATACACCGGATTAGCAAAAGTACTTTGGATCGTGGGGCTAATGCCGACTTGCACCATTGGCACATCTACCACGATAGTACTACGGGCTGCCAAAGCGGCTGCGCCAGCTTGGAGTGCCCTCTCAGAAAAGCGAATTAAAGACCGATATTCAAAGTCAGCGGTTGCGTAAATGACCCGACGCACAATCTCAAATTCCGCTGGTGAGAAGATGTGGTCGCCAATTTCTCGGTCAATGATTGCCAAACTTTGGGCATCCGTTACGTGCCATTCCATAGCGATTCGCTTTCAGCTTTTAGCTATCAGCTTACCAGCTAGCAGTCCGAAATGATTTTTGAATACCAAAACAGTGTTATTAAACCACTAAAGAAAAAAAGAAGAGAAATAAGAGAAAAAGATTTAATGAAATTTTCTGCTTCTTGTATGCAGGTATGTTTTAAGTTCGTAAAAAATACCTGACCAATCAAATAGGATTGCAATCTCCGCTTTTTTCAGGCTAGAGGTTTGAGGCTAGAGGTGCGAGG
The DNA here is from genome assembly GCF_039961925.1 of Trichocoleus sp. DQ-U1. Taxonomy (NCBI): domain Bacteria; kingdom Bacillati; phylum Cyanobacteriota; class Cyanophyceae; order Leptolyngbyales; family Trichocoleusaceae; genus Trichocoleus; species Trichocoleus sp. DQ-U1. Next base: position 58,553 of record NZ_JAMPKB010000036.1, read on the forward strand.
GGATACCTCTTGCCTCTTGCCCTGATTCTCAGACAAAGCCTGGAAATGCTCTAGCTACTGACGGATTTTTTCAAGTTTCCGGAGCAGAAGACTGGATGATCATCGGTGACAGGTAAGCAACTAAAGCACCAATGAAAAAACCGGCGAAGTTGCGAAACACGGGTAACCACTCCGAGGTACGAGTGACAACGGGACCGAGACCAAAAGCAATAAATAAAATTCCCCACAAGGGAGAGAATATTAAAGCCCACTGCCATGCAAAAATTTGTCCTTCTTTGCGGGGTACAGCGGCAAAGCCACAGATAATTCCGCCCACAATGGAGGTAATTAGGGTGAGAATCCACTGTTCTCTGGGCAGTCCGGGTACAACCCGGCAACCGCTCTGACGCAGACAGGTTTGAATAGTTTCTAATGATTGAATGATGGCTTGGTCTTCGCCATTTTCGCGCACGAAGTACAGATTGCCGAAGCGCGTTTGCAACTCAATCCAGAAGGTGCGGGGCATGAGTTTATAAGCGTCATCGCCTACATTAAAGTTGAGAATATTGCCGCCGCGTTGGTCGGCAACCAGCAACACGCTTTTATTATCCAAGCTCCAATAATCTTTCAAGGCAAGACCGGGGGTGCGGTCGTATTGAGTTAATACCCGCAGTTTCCAACCTGTTTCTGCTTCAAAACTCTCTATGTTTTTGACCAATGCCTCTTCCTGAATATTTGTTAAGGCTTTGGCTAAGTCAATGATTGGGGTATGAGTCTCCGGCAGTAAGTCGGGATTATTATAGGCGTGAGCAACGGGAGCGATCGCCCAAATGGACAAAGCCAGGAAAAATGCGACTAAAGATGCCACAATTCGTTGTTTAGGAAGAGGCTTCATTGGCAGTTCGGTTTCTTTAAAAGCGAATGGGTTAGGTAAACTAATATTTCTTTACACTTGTTTACCATATTTTAATACAAGGAGTCTCTAGGGGTATCTATTCAGGAGGGGAGAGGGAAAAGGACTAAGGATAAGGACTGAGGGCTGAGGGAAAAGGGGAGAGGGAAGAGAAAAAAGGGGTGATTCCATGCCAGCTTTGATGTTGCATGGAATCACCCCTGACTCTTGTGCTGCTCTGGTGCGATGTCTACTGCACTAACTAAGTTTTCCGAAACCGGGTGGGGTCAAGCCGCATCAAACCCATAATCAGCGCTACTCCTACAACAGCGCCTCCTAAGTGAGCAAAATGGTCTACCCCGTCTTGAATCCCAGTTTGTTGAAATTCAAAGAACACTCGCTCAATCACAAACTGACCCAAAATCAGAACTTCCAAGACTTTGCGCCAATTCCAGCTCAACTTAATCAACACGCTGACCGCGAATAAGCCAAAGACGGCTCCCGAAGCCCCTAAAGAATAGATTGGCCCATGCTGGAAAAGCCAACTCATCAGACTAGCGCCCAGTCCGCAGATGATGTAGGAAGCGACCACCCCGAAGATCCCTTCCTCTTCCTCAACTAGGCGACCAAAGATATAAAGAAAAAATAGATTTCCCGACAAGTGCGCCCAGCTGGCATGACAAAACATCGCCGTGAAGAACTGATAAAAGGCTGGGCGGGCATGATTGAGATATAAACCTTGAAGATTGAGGCTGAGAATATGGTCAGCAATAAAGATAACTAGGTTGATCAAAATCAGGGCAAAAACACCGTTGTATTGGTTGTTTCGTCTGCGGTTTGATGAACGATCCTCTAGTAGCAAGTCAGTTGCAGAATCGGTCGGTTCTGAGTTTCCCTGATTCTTTCTCATAGCTGGTATTCTCAACGGCATCTGTATTAATAATCTTCTGAGTCTGACGACTCCCACTCCTGATAATTTTTATGAGAAGTGGAGGCATTTTCAGTGTCTTGATAAGAATCACCGTATCCACGAGGCTCAAAACCATTTCTTTGCCCTGGTGGCAAACGCTCGATTGACCTACGCCCTCCCGTAGGACGCTTGAAAGTTTTCCAAGCAGCTTTCACACCGGCAAAGACGCTGCGGGTGCCAACTTGCACGTTTTGAGCCTGCTTCTTAGCACCGCTAATGCTTTGATCGACTTGTTTAACAACTTGACTGGCGCTCTTGACGCCTTCATTGACATCATCTGTCAAGTCACTAATTTCCAAACCCGTCAGGCGAATTGATTCTAGTGTGGGGGGCATTTCTCGGTTTAGCGTATCTGCTAACTTTTCTACGCTGCGAGCTGCCCGCGCTAATTCTTGTACCGCTGGCAGCAGCGATACTAAGACGGCAGCTAAGCTAACCGCCACCAGTAAAACCGACAATCCTAACCAAAATAAGGGTTCAGTCACTCTTGCGATCGCCTATCGTCTGTGGTTACAAGGGGGCGTGCATCAGCCTGGGCTTCTTCATCCGTGATTTGTTTGAGTGCTTCTTGCTCGCGTGCAGATGCTTCAACTCCAGCAGCGATCGCCTGTTTTAATCTCAAAAGCGTTTCATCCCAGTTTCGCAGTGCTGATTCTGAGAGGCGGTCAGCTTGCAGTTGCACGCTGGTCGATAGGTCTTCAGCTAATTCTGGTAGGGCATCGGCAGATTTTTTTAACAGCCGCCGCGTGTCTCGACCTGTACGAGGGGCAACCAATAATCCGGTAATGGTTCCAAGAGCGCTGCCCAGCAGCAGACCACCAATAAATGATCCAGCACGGTTGTTTGACATTTTCTAATCTCTATGTCTTAATTCCAATTTTAGGCAGTTTTCCTTAATCCGTTGTCGGTACAGGCAGCAATACGAGTACCTTTAGAAAAAGAAAATCGCCCTTATCTTAACAGCAGGGGTTTGGGTAGTTTCAACTTCTGCGCCAGAAGCGCTGCGTTATTCCTATTGACTTTGGCTTATTCCGCAGCCAGAGTTTTTGTCCTAAACCGAATAGTGCCAAAATTTTTTGCACCCGTTGTAGTTGAGGATCGAGTTGCTGATATCGCTCTGTGAGCAAATTAGCCCCAAGCTGACCTTTAGAAAGAAGCTTGGGGGCACCCCGTAGCACTTTATAAGTATTCCGTTCGGCTGCGAGTACAATCTTTGTAATTTTTGCCAGACGCGATCGCAGTTTTCGGATTTTCCAGGCAACATACAACAGCATCAGCGAGAGCAGCACATTGAAACCCACAACAATTGTCACCATCTCTCATCCTGAAAGCACCTAGCCTCTTTAGTTTGACTCATCTACCGCTTTTTGAGCGTTCATTTCCTGCTTCATCAACCCCTCAGCTACCTTGCTAGTAGGTAGTGCTTAGGGTTGGATAATTTTCTGAGTTGAGGAGACTTGAAAGATCGTGAATTTATTAACCTCCCATTCCCGATCTAGGGGCGTATTTGCGCCATGCCCTTATGGAATCTGATAATATAGCAACCGCCAAGATAGTTAGGACGTAGAGTAGAGATCACCTGTTGTCCTGAAGTTATTCAAGCTGCTCATGGCAAACCCCTATAGTTATGACCTGCGTCAGAAGGTGATCCAAGCGATCGAGTTAGACGGCATGAAGAAAAGTGAAGCCGCACAGGTGTTCCAAATTAGTCGCAATACGATTGACCTATGGCTGAAGCGGCGA
>NZ_JAMPKB010000037.1:0-60067 GCF_039961925.1 Trichocoleus sp. DQ-U1
AGCTACGACGAACGGCTAGAAAAAGGACATCATCGTATCGAAAAAAGACAAGTTTGGAGCGTCCCAGTTTCTCAACTACTACCTTTGCATCAAAAATCTGATTGGCTGGGTCTTCAGACCGTCGTCATGGTGGTGCGGGTTCCACAAGTGCCGAACCCGCACCACTCACTTGTGAAGTCCAGTTTTATTTGACCAGTTTGGAAAGTAACCCTTGTAAGCTGGGACAGGCTATTCGACGATTTTGGGGCGTTGAGAATGGCCTGCATTGGACAATGGATGTCACCTTCAGAGAAAATGCGCGCCCATGTCCGAACTGGACATGCACCTCATAATCTTGCATTATTACAACGGATTACCTGAACGCTCTAAACCGAAAGCAATCTTTTCGCCGTAGTAATCGCCAAAAATCTCATCGAGCCACAATGGATAATAATTACATGCTTACTATTCTTGCTGGAAGTTTATCCCAACATGATGATATCTCTAAATCCCCTTGTCAATAGCATTTGAGACGCGCTCACCCTGTGCAAATTGTCTGGTTGGTATTGTAAAGGCATCAACGACAGCAAGGTGTAGACTCGCTTGCTAGGCGTGGGCAAGAATTGTTTCCATTTTTCTTGCTTTTCTAAATGTTTTTCACGCCCTTTTCTCTCATTTTTTTGCTGTCAACGCAAATCCAAGAGAATTCCTATATTTAGCCTTGGGAGCATGTAGCTTGTCACTCCCCTAGCGCTCGCCTGGCTCTTTGACTATGTAATATCACTATTCACAATGGGATTTTGGCAACTTTTTCCTACTGAGAAGAATTTGGGGTTCGGTGTCATTTTCTTGCACCAATCATTTGTGCATTAGTAGTTTATCCTGATTGGTGCAAGATATGAGTTAATCCTACAATGACCAAAATGTTTCTGTGGCTTTACAAGGGTAGGCATTGGCTGCATAAAGGTAGTATGCTTCCGCCTGCTTATACTGATATTACGTTAATCTACGCATATCCTATTAAGTACCTATATCTCATTTCCGTATATATACGGTTTCTTTAGTAATTAGTAAATTTTACGCTGCTAAGAGAACACTTCTAGGTGGCTGTATAAAATTAATTTTTTGCTCTATTCCTTGAAATTATAATCTCTATAAAAAATCTTTCAGCCTACCCTGAAAAATTCTCCATAGATAAAAAAAGCTTTTGAAATTGCTTATTTATAAGTAATTCTAACCGTCATTAAGATTTTGTCAGTTAAGGCAGTCCAAGCATAACCTATTCCCCCTGTATCCGACGACACGGGAAGAAGTACATATAATTTGCTACATCTTGTTCTTGTTTGCAAGTTTATAAACAGGGAGCTGGTAATAAAATAATTTTTGCAAGCGTAGTTTTGGAGTTAACCTGACATGAGTTCGTTAAATTCTCAAAATTTGAAGTTGCCAGATCGTTCTGAGGAAAATCTTGAACAAGTTCCCAGTACATTTGCTTCGGCGATTGCCAGAGTCAAAGACTTTGCTCTTCAAGAGTTCGAGCGAGAAATTGCGCGCTCGCAGCTTTACTATCACACCTGCGAGCATATTAGTGGCGTACAGCGTCGAGCGAAGATTATTTTTCAAGCAATCCGCCCTGATTGGGAAGTCTCCATAAAAGACAATGCTGCGCCCGACTATATTGCACGAATGCAACTACTGCTAGATATCTGTGCAACTGCCCATGATATGCTGCAAATATTTGTTCATCAAACTCAACCTCACCAGTCCAGGCGACGTGAGACTGGTGTAAGTGAGACTGCAACAATTGAAAAGTTGTTTGAATACATTAACACCTTAAATCAACAGCAATGCGAACAGCATGTGAATAATCCTGCTCGGTTCACAGATGCAGATTTATTGGTTATTCGAGACGCAATTGAAGCCACAATCTGCATATACGAGCCATCTGAACAAACGATTTATCAACCTGCTCTTTATGACGCCAGCAAACCTATATCACCTATAGCTAGAATTATTGCCTTAGCGGATATTGGAGCATTGGGAATGGAAGGAGTAGCAGCTTATGAACAAGAAGGTAGTCTTTTGTTCTTAGAGGAAAATCCAGATGTCATCCCCATCTTATTCAATCAAGAAATTAAAACTTTGGCGTCGGATAATCCAGAACTTTATGAGAACATTCGGCAACGTCTTCTGAAGCGTGCTCGCTTCCAAGTTAGCTTCGCCAAGTCACGACTGAATCGATATACCTATGAGATTGAAGGTTTGCCAGGAGACACCAGTAAAGCTTTAATTTATAACACATTTAAATGTTTAAATATGACGACAATTCAAGAAATTGAATTAACAACTCCTACAGCCGAAAATACACCACTTGAAGTATTAATTGCTTTCTTCAAGCTGGAGCATTACATCAGTAGAATAATGGAGATGTAGAGTAAGGCTATCTGGCTTTTACTCTGCAAAACAGCCTAGCGAATAAATGTGTAAAGGTAGCGCCTAAAATTTTGTCTAAAATCAGTAAAGATTTCTAAAGGATGCGCTACCTCAATAGACGAGCGGGGAACCTTAAGAAAAGAAGTTACTCCAAGGAGATATGAGAACAACTTTTAGCAAGGGCATGAGGGGAGAGCGTTAGGATTATTTAATGTTTTTAGCAAAATTTGGGAAGTTTATGAACCTTCATCTCTTGCATTACTTTCCTGATTATCAGCCTAAGTGAAATTACTGACATTTATACCTAGTCTTTGAGGAATTAAAAGGCATCACCATGTTAATGTTACTCTTCTATATTGGAAAAAATTCGTATGCCATCGAGAGTTCTCGCGTGGTGGAAGTAATTCCTGGAGTTCCTCTGAGGAAAATTCATCATGTACCGGATTATGTAGCAGGGTTATTTAACTACCGGGGTAAAATCGCACCTGTTATTGACCTTTGTCATCTGATTCAGGGGAAACCAAGCCGCTTTCAATTGAGTACGCGGATTATTATGGTTAGTTCTTCGGGTAAGGATAATAGCCTACAATTCCTCGGCTTGATGGCGGAACGGGTTATCAAGACATTGGATAAGCCAGAAACTGAATTAGTAAATTCCGATGCTCGAATGAACGTAGCGCCTTATTTGGGCGGAATGATTTTAGATCAAAACGGGATGATTCAGCGAATTCATCTGGAGCAGCTATTCGCAGATGCAAGACGTGTTTATTTATCAGCAGCGGGAGCACCAAATGATGACATTAGCAAAAATTGAAGCCTTGTTGAGTAAAAAAATTGGGATTGCGGCTAATATCATCGGCGAGCGCAAAATTGCTAAAGCAGCTCAAAATCGTCAAATTGCTTGTGGTTTGGCCGATTTAGATACTTATTTCAAAATTTTACAAACTTCAAATCAGGAATTAGAAGAACTCATTGAACAAATTGTTGTTCCAGAAACCTGGTTTTTTCGCGATCGCAAACCCTTCGATCTGCTGATCAACTACGTCCAATCTGAGTGGTTAAAGAAATCAGGTTCAACTAAGCTGCGCCTGTTAAGCGTACCTTGCTCCAGTGGCGAAGAGCCTTATTCAATGGCGATCGCGCTAATCGAGGCAGGTTTGTCTGTAAATCGGTTCAGCATTGATGCAATCGATATTAGCAAACACGCGATCGCCAAAGCGCAGCGAGCGATTTATGGTAAGAACTCATTCCGAGGCGAGGACTGGATTCACCGGGATCGTTACTTTCAGCAAACTGTAGCGGGCTATGAAGTCATTGCACCCGTTCGGAGTACAGTGAATTTCCGGCAGGGCAATCTTTTAGATGTGTTTTCCGCTGCCCAAAGCAAGTATGACATTATCTTCTGTCGTAATCTATTAATTTATTTGGAACCCACTGCCTGTACTCAAGTTTTCAATACCCTGGATCGTCTCTTACTGCCTAACGGATTACTTTTCGTTGGAGCAGCTGAAACCGGAAAAGTCCCCAGCGATCGCTTTATGTCGATTCGGCAATCTTTTACATTTGCTTACCGCAAATCTGAAGCCATTCAATTGCAGCCGCCAGTGATAGAGACCTCAGTATCTACTGACTTAAAGCAAAGCTTACAATTCAACAAAAACCGTGTAACTCCAATTGAACAGCCCAACTCTTTAGTAGGAAACGCTACATTTACCAGGAGCGTTATCCGTCGCCCTGCTTCTCAATTGCCTTATAACCCAATTCAATCAACATCTGAAAAAAACCATATAAAAATTAATTCTGGGCTTGAATTGGCCAAACAGTTAGCCGATGTCGGACAAGTAGAAAAGGCGATTAACTATTGTCAAGACTATTTAACTCGCGACTTTACTAATAGTGAAGCATATACCTTACTAGGTACGTTATATCAAGCAAAAAGTGAAAACTTTCAAGCCGAACGATGTTTCCAGAAAGCACTTTACCTGAATCCTAATTGCTACGAAGCCCTAATGCATCTATCTCTTTTGAAAGAGCATCGCGGCGATATTACGGGTGCAGAAATACTTCAGCAGCGAATACAGAAAGTACAGCAAACTTCCCATTCATCCGAAAAACAAGGAGGCAGTCATTATGTTAAGTAATGTGTTCAAAGATCAATCTCTTCAAGGTCGCATTAAGACTGCTTTCAATTTCATGGGAGCATTGGTTCTTATCGTAGGGCTAGTTGGCTTAATTTCTACCTTCCGCTTAAGCGGCAACGTCGATACATTAAGCAATAATAGTTTGCCGAGCCTGGTTGGATTGTGGAAAGTAAACGAAGGACAAACCCAGGTTGAATCGTCAGAACGAGCTTTATTGGTTGCCGGATTAACAGCGCAGGAACGACAAGCTGAGTTAGAGCGAATCAAAAAAGCTTGGAGTCAAATCGATGAAGGGTTTAAGCAGTATGAAGCAACTCCTAGAACGGAAGAAGAGAATAGAAACTATAAAAAGCTTCAGAGCAACTGGGATAGATGGAAGAGCGATCATGAAGATTTTCTCAAGCTTAACCAGCAATTTGAAAGTTTAGGAATTCTGCATCCCTATGCCAGAGAAGTGGAGTTGTTCGGTCAAAATCAAACTAACTCTATAGAAATAGCAAATGCTCGAAAAGCTGCTGGTATTTTTGAGCAGCTACGTGATCGCGCCAAGGCAAATCGTGCCTCCTTTGAAACCGCAACAGCAGCACTTCTAGAAGCCCTGAGAATTAATGAAGATACTGCTATTGCAGCAGAAAAAAATGCAGCTCAAGCGATTAGCCAGTCGCAGTTTTGGACAACAGTCGCTATGCTGCTCGGGCCTGTGGTAGCAATTCTTTTAGGACGTTTTCTCAGTAATGCGTTAATTCATAGCTTGCAACAGTCAGTTGTGCAAATCACAACCTCAGCAACTCAAATTGCCGCATCTGGTAAAGAATTGGAAGCAACGGTTGCTGAACAGCTTGCTTCCACCAATGAAGTCACTGCCACTGCACAGGAAATTGCTGCAACCTCCAGAAATTTGGTAAAGACAATGGAGCAAGTTGCTGGTATGGCTCAAACAACTGCAACCTCTGCAAACGACAGTCAGGATGAGCTGGCAGAGATGGAAAATGTTATGAGGCAACTGGCAGATGCAACAACTTCTATCTCCTCAAAACTAGGAGTGATGAATAAAAAAGCCGGGAACATCAACAATGTCGTAACCACCATCACAAAGGTCGCAGACCAAACCAGCCTCCTGTCGCTGAATGCGGCGATTGAAGCAGAAAAAGCGGGAGAGTATGGTGCGGGCTTTGCAGTCGTTGCACGAGAAATTCGACGACTTGCCAATCAAACGGCAGTCGCCACGCTGGAAATTGAGCAAATTGTAAAAGATATGCAATCGGCAGTTACGGTTGGTGTGATGGAAATGGATAAATTCAATAACTCGGTAGGCAGTAGCGTAGATCGAGTCAGCAAAATTAGCGACCAAATTGCGAAAGTCATCAATCAAGTGCAAAGTTTGCCGCCTCGATTTGAACACGTCAGCCAAAGCATTGAAGACCAATCAGAGGGGGCGCAGCAAATTAGCGAGGCAATGGAGCAACTCGGTCAAGCTTCCCATCAAACAGTGGATGCTCTCCGCGAAACGAATAGTGCCTTGGAACAACTGGATGATGCAGCCCAAGGATTACGCAAAGAAATTTCCCGCTCTAAGGCGTATCGGTAAAGGCTATTGACCAACAAAACAGTTATGAATAACCCTTTAACCGAAGCATTAGCTGTAGAAAGCCTTTTAACTGACGAGCGTCCCGCCCTAAATGACTGCTGGAACCAAATTGGGGTCATGGGCGATCGCTCGTGCGGTCAACTGGCAACTGTAATGCATTGCTATGACTGCCCAGTTTATGCAGAAGCTGGCGATAGTTTGCTAGAACGCGAACCACCGCTGAATTATCTAGACGAGTGGCTCAATATTCTGGGAGAAATACCCGTCGAGCAAGAGGACGTAGAAGGCGATGGAATAGTCATCCGCACAGCAGAAGCTATTTCTGTGATGATCTTTCGCCTTGGGCATGAGCGATTAGCCCTTCCAGTCCGAATTCTGCAAGAAGTCACCCCTCCTTGTGTCATTCAACCCCTGCCCCATCGCAGTAACGAATTATTTTTGGGACTGGTAAATATTCGGGGGGAAACTTTGCTTTGCGCTTCCCTGAGCCATCTGTTGAATTTAGAACCGACTAAAGAGACTTCCTCCACTGCTACATCCATCAATGCAAAACGAATGATGATGGCGGGGCAGGGAAACGATAAGTGGGTCTTTCCGGTTGATGAAGTTCATGGAGTTTACCGCTTCCACCTAAATGAATTACGAGATGCCCCTGTTGTAATTACTAAAGCCACTGAAGCTTACACCCAAGGAATTATTCATTGGCAGGGCAATAAAGTCAATTATCTCGATTCTGAATTGTTGTTCTACACCCTCAATCACAAAATTTTGTAGCAGGTCATGGAGCGGATATGAGCGATCACTCCAAGTTGGAGCTATTTCGTCAGGAAGTTGAAACACAGGTCAGCATCCTCAAGGAAGTGCTTCCCATACTAAAAACGCAACCCTTGTCTATGCTCGAACTTGGGCAAGCAATTCAAGCAGTTCACTCGGTCTGGGGAACTGCCCGGATTGTAAAGATGGAGGCGACTTCCAATCTGGCACAACTCATTAAGGAGTGTTTAATTGCCGCTCAAAACAAGACCGTTACGCTTGGCGATGAGCAAATTGATGTCTTACTTCATGCTGGCGATTTGCTTTTGGGTATGAGCAGAGCGGTAGAGGGGGAGCTTGAGCGTTGGATGACAGAGCATTCCTGGGATTTGGCAACGACCCAAAAAACTATTTCGATCGTCTTGTCCTCTGGAGCTACCATGATGGCAGTTCCTCCAATTCAGGCGAGTGAAGTAAGTACTGAGGTGTCTTCATTTAGTCAAGAGACAATTGTGCAGGCGACATCTTCTGAGTCTGTGCCGAAGACAACTTTACTTGTCCCTTCTGATAAGGGAGGACACGAGGAGATCGCGATCGCTAATCCCTCCAACCCAACTATTACAACAACACCTACAGCACCCTCTGTTGTGACAGCGACGCTTAATACTGTTATCACAACAACACCTACAGCACCCTCTGTTGTGACAGCGACACTGAATGGCGATGACTCCATGATGGAGTTGTTTCGTCTGGAAGCAGAAGCACAAGTCGCTATCTTGAATGAGGGACTGCTGGCATTAGAAAGCAATTCTCAATCTACACAGGCATTGGAAACATTAATGCGGGCCGCCCACTCGATTAAGGGGGCTGCCCGCATTGTTGGGCTTGATGCGTTAGTCAATCTAGCTCATGTGATGGAGGACTGTTTTGTTGCAGCACAGAACAAGACAGTCGTACTGAGTCCCGATTGTGTGGATGTACTGCTTCAAGGCGTGGATTTGCTGCAAGGTATCGGTCAAGTAAGCGATGCAGAGTTACCTCGTTGGTTAGCAGAACATAATTCGGAATTTGAAATAACAATAGCGGCGATCACTGCTATTTTGACCCCTGGAGCTGCACCTAAACTTGGCAAGGGGGAAGTCATACAGGGAGAAGCCGAGAATGTAGTTTCTGTGCCCCGTGTTTCAGTCGTTCCCACAATCTCTGAATCATCCCTAGCAGAAATTCCTAACGGCTCTAGCATTCACCCAACCTCTGAGCCTACCGTTATTGTCGTAAATCAACCTGAATCATCGCCATCAGGTGTTATGGTGCAGGAACGTCCAGAGCGGATACCATCTTCTAGTTCTGCATCTGAACAGGCGACTACTCAAGATCGGGTAGTGCGCGTCAGTGCTGAGAACTTGAATCGAATTATGGGTCTAGCAGGGGAGTCACTCATTGAAGCAAACTGGCTACAACCCTATGCAGACTCCATGATGTCTTTAAAACGGCGTATGGTTGAGCTTTCTAGAACCCTAGAACAGTTGCAGGATTCCCTTGAACGCGGGGTCGTTTATCAGCAAGAAGGAAAAGAGTACCTGGAAGAGGCAAGAAACCAAGAACAGGAATGTCTTGATTTTCTAGGCGATCGCTTGGGAGAACTGGAGCTATATGCCCAACGGACTGCTAACCTTAGCGATCGCCTCTATCGCGAAGTTATTACCTCGCATATGCGTCCCTTTGCGGATGGCGTACAAGGCTTTCCGCGCATGATCCGTGACTTGGCACGCAAGTTGAATAAGCAAGTTAGGTTAGAAATTGTCGGTAAAGCAACATCGGTCGATCGCGACATTCTCAAAAAGCTGGAAGCTCCGCTGACTCATATCCTGCGAAATGCAACGGATCACGGAATCGAACTTCCAGACCAACGGACTGCTGCTGGAAAACCACCTGAAGGTATGATTCGGCTAGAGGCATTTCATCGGGGCGGAATGCTAGCGATTACCATTTCTGACGATGGGCGAGGGATAAATCCCGAGCAGTTGCGTCAAAAGGTGGTTAACAAAAACTTGGCAACTTCAGAAATGGCAGTGCAACTTACCGATGCTGAACTGATGGAGTTTCTGTTTTTACCTGGATTTTCAACGGCTAAACAGGTAACGGAAATTTCTGGGCGGGGTGTGGGTCTGGATATTGCTAAAAGTATGGCACAGGAAGTAGGCGGGACGGTGCGTGCTATGTCCCAACCAGGCAAAGGAACGAGTTTCCACTTCCAGCTTCCGCTCACGCTGTCGGTTGTTCGCACGCTGTTGGTGGAAATTTCTGGCAAGCCGTATGCGGTTCCCCTAGCCCGCATCGACCAGATCGTTACTGTGGAGCGATCTGATATTTCAGATGTGGAAAATCGCCAATACTTCACGATGAACCAGCAAAATATTGGTTTAATCACCGCCCATCAAGTTTTAGAATTACCTGAGCCACCGCCCAATCCAGGTTCGCTGTCTGTAGTTGTGATTAGCGATCAATCCAATCCGTATGGTTTAGTGGTGGACAAGTTTTTAGGCGAGCGCGATTTAGTAGTTCGACCGCTAGATCCCCGCTTAGGCAAAGTCCCCGATATCAGCGCCACATCTCTGATGGGAGATGGATCGCCGATTCTTATCGTTGATGTATCAGATATGGTGCGATCTATCGATGCTATCCTCAACGCCGGACGATTAGCAAAGGTTGGAGTTGATGCAGCGGAAGTTATCGCAGACAAGCGCAAGAAAGTTTTGGTTGTGGATGACTCGATCACCGTGCGGGAAATGGAACGTAAGCTGCTGGAAAATCGCGGCTATAGCGTGGATGTTGCTGTAAATGGGATGGAGGGATGGAATGCAGTTCGGACTAACCACTACGACTTAGTGATCAGCGACATTGATATGCCACGTATGAATGGCATTGAACTGGTGAAGCAAATGAAGAACCATCCCCGTTTGCATTCCACTCCTGTGATTATTGTGTCCTATCGCGATCGCGAGGAGGATCGGATTCAAGGCTTAGAAGCAGGTGCCGATTACTACCTAACGAAAAGTAGTTTTCATGATGCAACTCTAATTGATGCTGTCGTGAACTTAATTGGGCGTTGATATGAGAATTGCAATTGTTAATGATTTGGCGATCGCAACTGCTGCAATCCGACAAGTTTTGCAGGCTGTTCCTGACTACCAGGTGATTTGGACTGCGCGGGATGGCGCTCAAGCAGTTGCCAAGTGCGCTCAAGATACTCCGGATATCATCTTGATGGATATGCTCATGCCTGTAATGGATGGTGTGGAAGCAACCCGTCAGATTATGAAACACTCTCCCTGCGGGATTCTTATTGTTACAGCCAGCGCTGAGAAAAATGTCGCCAAAGTTTATGAAGCAATGGGACACGGTGCATTAGATGCGGTTGATACACCCGTTTTGAGTGGGGCAGACAGCGCTAAGACAGCAAACAATCTACTCGCTAAACTTGCCAGAATTCGCAAACTGTTAAAACAGCCTTCTTCAAGCATTCAGCCAAAAAACTCTACTTCGTTGTTCCAATTGGAGGGACGGAGTGGACTTTCATCTAGTGTATCTACTGTCCCGTTAGTGGCAATTGGCTCGTCTACAGGTGGCCCGAAAGCATTGGCAGCCATTCTTTCCCAGCTACCTGCTAGTTTTGGTGCAGCGATCGCCATCGTGCAACACGTAGATGCTCAGTTTTCTAGTGGATTCGTTGATTGGTTGAGACAACAAACAGTATTGCCCATAAGAATTGCGCTTGCGGGCGATCGCTTGGAAAAGGGAACAATTTTAGTTGCAGGTACCAACGATCATTTGTATTTAAAACCGGACTTGACTCTTGGCTACACTAAAGAGCCGATTGATTATTCTTATCGTCCATCAGTTGACGTATTTTTTAAGAGTCTTGCTGAACGTTGGACGCGCAAGGGAACTGCTGTGCTGCTGACTGGGATGGGTCGGGATGGTGCTGAAGGATTAAGTGCATTGAAACTTCGAGGTTGGCATACGATTGCCCAAGACAAGGATAGTTGTGTTGTATATGGAATGCCTAAAGCAGCAGTAGAGTTGAATGCTGCTGTAGAGGTTTTACCACCAGACGCGATCGCTACCAGCCTCCGCCAAAATATGACGCTGAATCGCTAATTCACACTTATGACAACTTTGAGCGACGAGCAAATAACGGTTTTATTAATTGACGATCAATCCATCATTGGCGAAGCCATTCGTCGGATGTTAGCGCCCGAACAAGACATTATATTCCACTACTGTAGCGATCCCACTCAAGCCTTTGATGTTGCCTCAGAGTGTCAGCCAACTGTCATCCTGCAAGACCTGGTTATGCCCCAGATGGACGGCTTGCTGTTAGTTCGGTTTCTACGTTCTAAAGACACTTCTACCTGCAATACTCCGCTAATTGTATTATCCAGTAAAGAAGACCCTATTATTAAAGCCAAGGCATTTGAACTGGGCGCAAATGACTACTTAGTGAAACTTCCAGATCGTATGGAATTGATAGCCCGCATTCGCTATCATTCAAAAGCTTATTTAAATTTCCTTAAGCGGCAGGAAGCTGAAGGACTTTTTAAAGCTGAGATTTTGCGTCAAGCAGCATACATTGAGCAGGTGGGTAAGGTGACAACTGCTGCTTCAGAGGTGGAGCGAGATGCTTTTCAAGCGGATGCACTAACAGAGGTTGCTAAACGTAGCGACGAATTAGGACAACTGGCACGAGTCTTTACTCATATGGTCAAAACCGTCAAAGCACGGGAGAAGGAATTGACTCAAGCAAATCAACAGTTGGAACAACTTCTGACAGCATATGGTCGCTTCGTTCCCCATGAATATTTGCGCTTTCTGCGGAAGAAAAGCATTACTGATGTGCAATTAGGAGATCACGTCAGTAAAGTTATGGCGGTGATGTTTTCTGACATCCGCTCTTTTACTACGCTGTCTGAAAAAATGACTCCTAAAGAAAATTTTGCGTTTGTCAATACTTATTTGCAGCAAGTTAGTCCAGAAATTCGTACCAATCATGGCTTGATTGTCAAATTTCTGGGAGACGGTATGATGGCAGTTTTCCCGGATGGAGCCGATGATGCTTTGGCAGCTGGTGTTGCTATGTTTAGAGTTGTTGAACAATTCAACAAGGGACGAAATCAGGTAGGAGAGCAACCAATTCAAATTGGCATCGGTATTCATGTTGGTCACATGATGCTAGGCATGGTCGGCGAAGAAGGTCGGATGCAGGGAGATGCTTTTTCCGACAATGTTAACTTAACGGCACGGTTGGAAGGGTTAACTAAGTTTTACGGTGTTTCTCTTCTGATTTCTCAGCAAGCGCTAGAACACTCAACGAACGCCGATGAATACAAATTGCGCTTTTTAGATCGGGCGATTGTGAAGGGACGAAATGAGCCGATTGCCGTTTATGAAGTGCTGGATGCAGAACATGAAGATGTCAGAATATTGAAGTTAAAAACAAAACTAGATTTTGAACAAGGAGTGGAATTATATCGCCAGAAAGATAAGCTAGAAGCTGCGAGAGACTGTTTTGAGAAGGTGATTGCCGTAAACCCTTCCGATAAAACTGCACTACTTTATTTGGAGAGAATTCAGCAATTGATGGCGCGGGGCGTTCCTGATAACTGGAATGGTGTTTGGAGTTTTACAGAAAAGTAATTTGTTTGGGTTAATTAGGTGTTATGTAAACTTTCTGTGAAGTTTGCCACCAAACTCGTAGAATTACGGGTGTCTTATCAGGTTTGAACATCCTATATTAAAAGTGCTTTACATCTATCTAAAGATATACTTTTTTGAAGTAACGGGACTGCTTGGTTAGAGCGAATGCATTGTAAAGGCTAAAAACACTACGTTTTAGCTCCCAAATCATTGATTGCTTTAATACCTTAAATTATGGCATTTATTTTTAGCGCAGCTGTATCAATCATCCTAAATTGAGGCGCTTCGCTTCAAACGTGGACGCTTTCAATAGCAACCCTCTTCTTAGAATCCAACTTTGAGTAAATTAAATGATTAAGCATTTTAATAATTCAAAAATCTCCGTTGCTAATTCAGAACAGCAATTTGACGGCAAACAGACTTCAACAGAGGCAGAACGGCATAAATTCTTAGTCGAGTGGAATCACACCACAAAAGAATATCCCCAGGATAAGTGTATCCATCAGTTATTTGAGGAACAGGTAGAGCTAACTCCTAATGCTGTAGTAGTGTTATTTGAAGGGGAACAACTGACCTATCGAGAACTGAACGCAAGGGCAAATCAGTTGGCACACTACCTCAAAACGTTGGGCGTTGGACCAGAAGTTTTGGTGGGAATTTGTGTGGAGCGCTCCATCGAGATGATCGTGGGACTTCTGGGTATCCTCAAAGCCGGTGGAGCCTACTTACCACTTGACGCAGAGTATCCCCAAGAACGTTTACAATTTATGCTCCAAGATGCTCAAGTTTCAGTGTTACTCACCCAGGAGCGACTGATTAACAAACTGCCTGAGCATCAAGCAAAGCTTGTTTATGTGGATACTGACTGGCATCTGATTGCGAAATCACGTCAGGATAATCCAATCACTGACACACAAACCACTAATTTAGCTTATGTCATTTATACGTCTGGCTCGACAGGGAAACCGAAAGGAGTTACTGTTCCCCACCGAGCAGTAACTCGCCTGGTACTCAATACAAATTACATTAACTTACAACCTCTAGATGTCGTTGCTTTTGCTTCAAACGTTTCATTTGATGCGGCTACATTTGAAATTTGGGGAACCTTACTTAATGGAGCCTCGCTCGCTGTCATTACCAAAGATGTAGCACTTTCTCCGTGTGATTTTGCGGCTCAAATCCACGAGCTAGGCATCACCGTCTTATTCTTAACGACTGCCTTGTTCAATTTGCTAGTCAGAGAAGTCCCATCGGCACTTCAATCGGTGCAACACCTTCTATTTGGAGGAGAAGCGCCCGATCCTAAATGGGTTAAACAGCTACTCAAAAAGGGTTCACCTCAGCGAGTGGTTCACGTTTATGGGCCTACCGAAAATACAACATTTACTACCTGGTATTTGGTACAGGATGTCCCAGAAGAAGCTACAACTATTCCTATCGGTCGTCCCATTGCTAACACCCAAGTTTACATCTTAGACGAGTATCTACAACCCGTACCCGTTGGTGCAACAGGAGAATTGCATATTGGGGGTGCAGGATTGGCGCGAGGCTACCTCAACTGCCCTGAGTTGACCAATGAGAAATTCATTCCGAATCCATTTGACAACTCAAAATTGTATAAAACAGGAGATTTAGCCCGTTATCTTCCAAATGGCAACATTGAATACCTCGGTCGCATTGACAACCAAGTAAAAATACGCGGTTTCCGTATCGAACTCGGCGAAATTGAGGCAGTGTTGAGACAACACCCAGCGGTTTTAGGAACTGTGGTTGTCATGCGACAAGATGTTTCAGACCGCAAATATTTGGTAGCTTACATTGTCCCCAAGGAATCCACGGCGATTACTCGCAGTGACCTGCGTGGTTTTCTCAAAGAGAAACTGCCCAATTACATGATTCCAGGAGTCTTCGTGATGTTAGATGCCCTGCCATTAACATCGAATGGCAAGGTAGACCGTCGGGCGCTACCTGAAGATGCTGAAAAGATGGCTCTAAAGGAATCAGAAATAGAACTATCTAATTTAAACATAGACATCCCCACTTACACTAAACAGGGAGATACAGTGTTAGAAAACACACGCTTGGAAAGCATTAGCTCAACCTTACGTTCTTTGATGGCAAAGTTGCTACAAATAGACATCAATGAAATAGATGCCTCTGCCACGTTTTTAGATCTAGGGACTGATTCACTCCTGCTTTTAGAAGCTGTGCGAAGCATTCAAAGCCACTTTGGAGTTCAGGTGAAAGTCCAACAGTTTTTTGAAGAGTTGGAAACTATTGATGCTTTGGCTACCTATATTGAGCAAAATATGTCCTTTGAACCGGAACAAAAAAACTATCAAGAAAACGAGTTATATCCGATTAGGGTAACCCCAGCAAATTTAGAATCTAGTAAAACGTCCCCAAAATTAGCTCAAACCAAAGTTTTGAATGTACCCATAGCTGTTCCCGAAGACAGAGCAATGAATAGGCTCAATGAGAACGTAGAGCCGGAGACGAGCGTAGAAAGAATTATCTCGCAGCAGCTTCAATTAATGTCTCAACAGCTAGAACTTTTACGCAATGAGCGGCCACGCAAGGAGCGATCGCATGACGAAAAAACTACAGTAACTGAGTTCGCCTCCCCCAAGTCATTCCATCAATCAGCCACGGTTACTCATTCATCTCCAGTGTGTTCTTACAATGAATGGGACCCACTTGAAGAGGTTATTGTTGGCATTGTCGATGGGGCGATGGTTCCCTCCTGGCATACCATCCATCGCGCTACTGTGCTTCCCGGTCAAGAGAAACAAATGGAGAGCTTAGCCAAGCGGACACAGAAACAGCCGCTTCCTTATCCAGAGTGGCTCGTTCAGGCTGCTAGCAAGTGTGTTGAGGAATTTGCTCATATTCTTGAATCGGAAGGAGTGATTGTCCGTCGTCCAGATATTGTTGATTACTCTGCCTCTTTTCGCACACCAGATTGGGAAGTCATGAATGGCTTTTGTTCAGCCAATCCCCGCGATGTTTTCTTAGTCATTGGTAATGAAATTATTGAGGCTCCAATGGCCGATCGCACTCGTTATTTCGAGTCGTGGGCTTATCGCTCTCTACTTAAAGAGTACCTAAAGGGAGGAGCCAAGTGGGTCGCAGCCCCCAAACCGCAGCTACTCGATGCCCAGTATGACCCAGATTATAAAGCTCCTGCTCCAGGTGAGGAAAGGCGCTTTGTAATCACTGAGTTTGAGCCAACGTTTGATGCCGCAGACTTCGTGCGTTTTGGACGGGATATTTTTGTTCAGAAAAGCCATGTCACCAATAGCTTTGGGATTGAATGGGTGCGGCGACATCTAGGCGATGAATACCGAGTTCACGAGGTTCAGTCACTCTGTCCGCAAGCCTTGCATATTGACACCACTCTAGTTCCTCTCGCTCCAGGGAAGGTGTTAGTAAATCCCCTGTTTATAGATGTCGATAGTTTGCCTGATTACTTCAAATCTTGGGATATTTTGCTTGCACCTAAACCCAATCGAACGCCGATGGCACTGTATGACACAAAGGTGATCAGTCAGTGGGTGAATATGAACGTACTCAGTCTCGATGAAGAACGAGTGATTGTCGAGAAGTCTCAAGAATACATGATTCAAGCATTAAAAGACTGGGGATTCAAACCCATTCCTTGTGAATTTGAAAGTTACTATCCTTTCATGGGTTCTTTCCATTGCGCGACACTGGATGTCCGCAGGCGTGGCGTACTCCGTTCCTATGAGATGGAGGAAGGCGCACTATGAACCTCAATCAATTTTTAGCTGAACTTGCCCAACGCGGTATCAAATTGTGGTTAGAGAACGATACATTGCGTTTTCGCGCTCCCAAAGGAGTAATGACATCGGAAGATCGGGATTTACTGGTATTACATAAAGCAAAAATTATCTCGTTGCTGTCTCAGAACAAGACAAGCGCAAAAGATACTGCCCAAACAATTGTAACTGTCTCAGAAAAACGGGAGATACCTCTGTCTTTTCCTCAAGAACAACTGTGGTTTTTGAGCCAGTTAGACCCAAATAACGTTTCTTACAACGAACTATTCGCTCTACGATTCTTGGGCGTACTGAACATCGTTACACTAGAGCAAAGCCTGAACAAAATCGTCGCTCGCCACGCAGCTTTACGAACCAACTTTGCGACGGTTAACGGGCAACCCGTTCAGGTCATTGCTGAAAGCTTGATTTTGACAGTGCCAGTCATAGACTTAAGCAATCTACCTGCTAGTAACAGAGAAATAGAAGTCCAGCGATTAGCAACGGAACAAGCCCAAAAACCCTTTAACTTAGTTAGCGACCCCTTAATCCAAGCGACTGTACTTAAGCTAACAGAAACAGAACATATATTCTTGCTGAGAACTCACCACATTGTCTGGGATGGTTGGTCATTAGGCATCATGTGGCGGGAGTTAGCAGCTTTCTACAATGACTTATCCCAAGAATTACCTCCACTGCCGGCTGAGTATCCAGACTTTGCGGTTTGGCAGAGGCAATACTTGACAGGTGAGGTGCTAGATTCCCTACAAACTTATTGGAAAGAACAACTATTAGATGCACCACCTCTATTAGAACTGCCCACTGATCGAGCGCGAGGGGTTACACAAACCTTTCGGGGAAAACATTATAGATTTGTTATTTCTAAGCCTCTTACGGAGGCTCTGATCGGTTTCAGCCGGCGGCAAAAAGTGACACTGTTTATGACGCTCTTATCCGCGTTTCAAACATTACTCTACCGTTATACAGGGCAAACCGATCTTTGTGTAGGTTCGCCCATTGCGAATCGCGATCGCGCCGAATTTAAGGATTTAATTGGATATTTTGTTAATACGCTAGTATTACGCACTTGTTTGGCAGGAAACCCAAGCTTTGAAGATTTACTGTCTAGGGTGCGAAGAGTAATGCTCGGAGCATACGCTAATCGTGAGCTACCGTTTGAGAAATTAGTAGAGATATTGCAGCCAGAACGCTCTTTGAGTTATACGCCACTATTCCAAGTGATGTTGATGCTGCTCAATGAGTTGCCCGATATCCAGATGGAAGGCTTAAAGGTAAGTCCATTAGCGGTAGAAACTGGCATAGTGCCGTTTGATTTAACTTTATGTATAGAGACCACCCCTTCTGGATTAATTGGGGAATGGGAATACAATACTGACCTGTTTGACGATACCACTATTGCTCGGATGGCTGGTCATTTCCAAACTTTGCTGGAGGGAATCATCGCTAACCCTCAAGCCCCAATTTCAGATTTACCATTGCTTACTCAACAAGAGCAATATCAACTGCTCTTTGAGTGGAACAATACTACAACAGAATATCCCCAGAATAAGTGCATCCATGAGTTGTTTGAGGGAGCTGTTGAGCGATCGCCTGACGCTGTGGCAGTGGTTTTTGAAGGGGAACGACTTACCTACAGGGAACTGAATGCAAGAGCGAATCATTTAGCGCACTACCTGCGATCGTTGGGAGTAGGGCCAGAAGTATTGGTAGGGATTTGTGTAGAGCGATCGCTCGAAATGGTAATCGGCTTGTTGGGCATCCTCAAAGCAGGCGGTGCTTACGTTCCACTCGACCCAGAGTATCCAAAAGAACGTTTGGCTTTTATGCTAGAAGACTCCTCAGTACCAGTGCTACTCACCCAACAGAAGCTGGTCGAGAAACTTCCTCCTAATTCGGCTCGTGTTATCTGCTTAGATTCTGATTGGGAAGAAATCTCTTTCCACAGCCAAAACAATCCTTTAAGCGAAGTGCAGCCGGAAAATTTAGCTTACGTTATCTATACATCAGGATCTACTGGAAAACCCAAAGGCGTTTTAATCGAACACAAATCGTTAGTTAATTACACGACGGTTGCGATCGCTGAGTATGAAATATCTAAACGCGATCGCATTCTCCAATTCTCTTCAATTAGTTTTGATGTTAGTGCTGAAGAAATCTATAGCAGCTTGACATCGGGGGCAACACTCGTGTTGCGTACCGATACGATGCTGGACTCTTTTGAGGTATTTTTGCACAAGTGCCAGAATTGGGAAATAACTGTACTTGCTGTGCCGACAGCCTACTGGCATGAATTGACCGCTTTCTTGAGCCAAAAAACTCTTGCATTACCCCCTTCTTTACGTTTGGTCATTATTGGGGGAGAAAAAGCACTGCCAGAACGACTGAAACCCTGGTTTGAATGTATAGCACAACAAGTACGTCTATTGAATAATTACGGCCCAACAGAAGCCTCTATAGGAGCGACGATATACGAGTTATTAGCAGACGATACGGCATTGAGGGAGTTGCCCATCGGTCGTCCTCTTGGGAATGTCCAAACCTACATCTTAGATCGGAACAAACAGCCCGTACCGATTGGCGTTCCAGGTGAGTTACATATCGGAGGTGTTGGTTTGGCACGGGGATACCTCAACCGTCCTGATTTGACCGCTGAGCGGTTCATTCGCAACCCCTTTAGTGACTCTCCCACTGAACGTCTCTATAAAACTGGAGATCGGGTTCGCTATCTGCCCGATGGCAACATCGAATACCTCGGTCGGATAGATGACCAAGTGAAGGTTCGCGGTTTTCGCATCGAACTCGGAGAAATTGAGGCTGTACTGGCAAAACATCCGAACGTGCGCTCAGTGACAGTCATTGACCGAGAAGATGCACCTGGGAACAAGCGCATAGTAGCTTATCTAGTCTCTAACCTTATTCCAGAACGTGTCCCTTATCACAGTGAATGCCAACTAGAACTAAACGGTAACGCCATCACAATCCACACACAGGATATCTCCACCGGCGGCGTTGGTTTGGTGGGGGTGCCGGCTATCGAGCAAGGTAAGAGCGTCCGCGTGCGTATGCAGCTACCTGGAGAGAGCGAATCGCGCTGGCTTTCTGGGACAGTAGTTTGGTCACATCCACCACAGGCTGGGATTCGCTTTCTTCTTACACCCAGCGAACAGGCTCAAATTGACCAAAGCGTAGATTATCAGTTGGACAATCAAGACTTGTGGAAAACTTTGCAGCGCACAGTGACTCGCAACCTGCGGCACTACCTGAAACAAAAACTACCTGATTACATGATACCGAGCGCGTTTGTGCTGATCAAAGCGTTGCCGGTGACACCCAACGGCAAAATAGACCGTCGCGCCTTACCCGCACTAGATAACTTTCACAACGAACAGGAAGACCAATTTGTCGCCCCTGGCACCCCGACTGAAGCAAAAATGGCTGCTATCTGGGCTGAAGTCCTGGGATTAAAAAGGGTCGGCATCAACGACAACTTCTTTGAATTGGGTGGACACTCCCTGCTAGCTACTCAAATTATCTCGCGCATCGGACAAGTTTTTGCGATCGAACTTCCCCTACGCCATTTATTTGAAGCACCTACCATCGCATCCCTGTGCAACATACTAGAAACTGAGTATGCTACGACATTACAAGAGCTATCGGACTATAGCATTGCGTCCCAGAGCTTACCACCTCTTGTCCCTACAACGCGAAAAGGACATCTGCCACTCTCTATCCAACAAGAGTATATCTGGCACGTTCAGCAATTAAATCCTCACAATTGTAGCTGCAACAGTGGTGTTGCTTTACGGTTGACTTTCAAAGTTTCTTCAGAAGCATTGGAAAAAAGCATCAACGAAATTATCTGCCGCCACGAAAGCTTGCGGACTACCTTTCCCGTGGTGGACGGTCAACCTGTGCAGGCGATTGCCCCAGAACTGACTTTACCTCTAAAGATAGTAGACTTACAAAATATACCTTCGGCAAAGCGAGAAGCTGAAGCTCTTCATTTCTCCGAACGAGAGATGAACTACCACTTTGACTTAGCGAATGGCCCATTAATTAAGGCAACCTTGGTGCGGTTGTCTTCAGAAGAGCATTGGTTACTCATACCAATGCACCATATCATCACGGATGGCTGGTCAATCGGCATCTTTGTGCAAGAGTTAGAAACAATTTATAACGCTTTCTCAAATAACTTACCTTCACCGTTGCCTGAGTTGCCATTGCAATACGCCGACTTTACTCTCTGGCAACGTCAACGATTTAATGAAGAAGTCTTGGCTCGGCAACTTGACTATTGGGTACAAAAACTAGCTGCTCCTTTACAACAATCAGGATACCAGCAAGATCGAGAATCAAAGATTAATTCTAATAGCGATCGCGCCTCTTCTTACTCTCTAGTCTTGGAAGGAAATATTGTCGCATCTCTCGAAGACTTAAGCCGCTTCCACAACGTTACTATCTCCACTATCATCATTGCAGCGCTGAAGCTTCTCTTGTTCAAATGGAGCGGGCAAAGCGAAATTATGATACTGGCGACCATTGGCAATCGCAGCACTCCAGAAATTGAAAAGATGCTCGGTTGCTTTATAAATGATGTGATTTTGCGATCGCAGCTTAACGACGAACAAACAGGAATAACTCTTTTAGAGCAGGTTCAAGAAGCACTTAATGAAGCGATTGAAAACAAGGCGATTCCTTTGCAAAAAGTCATTGAAGTTGTTCAACGCCAAAGAAAACTGATTGTTTCAGCAAGCGTTACAATCGTGCCTCCTGTAGAGGGCTCCAACCAAATGCCTGTATCAGAACTTGTACTAGGTTCGGACAAAGACAAATTATGGGATGAGGAAATTCCTCTAGAGCTTTATATTTCTTCGGCTTCGGAAAAATCTAAAAGTATTGAAATTCATGCTCTTTACAGTAGAGATTTGTTTGCGCGTGAAACTATCGAACGCTTGTTTAGTTACTATCAGGAAGTTTTGCAAAACCTTGCATCATCACCACAAATGAAGATTGCAGAGTTTGAGCAGTTTCAAAAAGAAATAGAGAAGGAAGCGAATGAAAAATTTCCCTGCCTTCCGTAAAATGCGCGTTTTTCTTATTGTCTGGTTTGGACAACTAATATCCCTTATCGGGTCGAGTCTAACGAGCTTTACATTGGGCGTGTGGGTGTACCCAGGCGAGAATGTAAGCGACGATAAAAAGCACCCAAAGCAGAGTTGCTCTTGCCTGCTGTTTGTGCTGCCATTCGGAAAGCATTGGCAGCAGGGTTGACCACAAGGTGCGGAAAGAGAACTTTTAACTTTACCACCAGTGATGCGATTGCAAGGGCAAACACTAAGCCAAGAAGTAAAGTGTTTAACGGTTGGAAATCGGCTAGGCTCTAAACTGATACTAAGTAAGCACGTACTGGGTTTTTATCAGTTTTAGAGAAAAATTAAATTGATATCAAAATAACTGATTTAAGAAAGTGGTGAAGTAGACGTATCCGCAAATTAACATACAAGCCTTATAAATCAAAAAGCAAAACTTAATTTACGGATACGTCTAATACTTCATAAATTTCTCTAACGATATAAAAATAACTTTGCACAAAGAAAATTTTTAGGCTGCTTGCGTTAGCTCTTGAGAATTCTAGGGAAGACTAACAATAGGTATAAAAAAGACTGGCTTAGGCCAAAATGCTTGTATCAGTATAATTTAGCACTATACCAGATGCAGGAGTTCGGAGAAAGGCAGGTAGGTTAGGTTTCAGAGGAGTAACGCAGTGTTTAAACAGTGGCTCAGTCAAATATTTAAACAGCAGCCCAGAAAGCGTGTTAAAACGCCTACCGTATTGCAAATGGAAGAAGTAGAGTGTGGGGCAGCAGCACTGGGCATCATGCTAGCTTATTACGGACTCTTTGTACCTCTAGCCAAACTGCGGCAGGAATGTGGCGTTTCTCGCGATGGCAGCCAACCTGCCAGTATCGTTAAAGCTGCCAGACAATATGGACTGCGAGCAAAAGCTTTTAAAAAGCAAACTTCCCAGCTAGCTTTGATGCGGCTACCAGCGATCGCTTTCTGGAATTTCAGCCACTTGTTAATAGTCGAAGGCTTTGAAAAAGACCGAGTTTACATCAACGACCCAGCAACCGGGCCACGCACGGTTTCATTACATGAATTTGACGAGGCATATATCGGGTTTATCCTAGCGATGGAACCGGGACCAGAGTTCAATCGCGGGGGACAACCACCTAGCGTATTGCGATCGCTCCTAGAACGATTGCAAAGCTCGACGGGAGTAGTTTCGCTCAGCGTCTTGTTGGGCTTTTTGCTAGTGGTGCCGGGGCTGGCACTGCCTGTTTTTAGTCAAGTATTCGTAGATCAAATCCTCGTTGAAGACCGCACCGACTGGCTGCGTCCATTGCTCCTGGGAATGCTCCTCACCACTTTAATTCAAGCCTTTCTATTCTCCCAACAGCGACGTTATTTAAGACAGTTGCAAATCAAATTAGCTGCCAGTATGTCCAGTCAATTTTTTTGGCATATGTTGAAGCTCCCTGTGGGATTTTATACCCAACGGTTCCCCGGTGAAATTGGAGGAAGGGTGAAGCTTAATGACAAAGTGGCGCAGGCAATTTCCGGCAGTATGGCAGAGACGATCATCAATATAGTGATGACAATGATCTACCTACTGATGATGTTTGCTTATAACCCAATACTTGCAGGAGTTGCTCTGACGTTAGCCGTTGTAAATGTTATGGCGTTGCTCGGCGTACAAGGCTGGTTAGAAGAACGCTTCATGGAAATAGATAAGGATGATGGCAAGTTAGAAGGCATAGGCATTGCCGGAATTCAGAGCATGGAAACGCTCAAAGCTTCGGCACTAGAATCAGACTTTTTTGCCCGATGGTCTGGGTATTTTGCTAAGTCTGCTAATAATTATCGCAGCATTGCAGTAGTGTTTGAAACCCTGATAGTTGTGCCAGTTCTGCTAACTGGATTGACAACGACGATCGTGCTAGCGGTTGGGGGTTGGCAGGTTATGGATGGGAAGATGACAATTGGGATGTTGGTCGCCTTTCAAGCCTTGCTGACAAGCTTCCAAATGCCGATCGAGCAATTAATGGGGTTTGCTGTCACACTGCCAACCTTAGCAGGCAATTTGATGCGTTTAGATGACGTATTGGACAATGATACCGATCCATTACTAGCCAAAGATGGTAAGGAGAAAAAGGCAGAAGGCAGAAGGCAGAAGGCAGAAACTAGTACTCAAAACTCTTCTCTTGATACGCCTAAAATTCATCTGCAAGGACACATAGAACTGCGTAACGTGACGTTTGGATATGCCAAAGTTAATAAACCGCTAATTGAAAACTTTAGCTGTACAATCCAACCTGGACAACGGGTTGCTTTGGTAGGAGGGAGTGGATCGGGAAAATCGACGGTTGCTAAGTTGGTAGCGGGACTTTATGAACCTTGGGCGGGCGAGATTTTATTTGATGGTATACCGAGAAATGATATTTCGCGTTCAGTTTTAGTAACCTCTATTGCTACGGTTGAACAAGAAGTATTTCTGTTTTCCGGAACTGTCCGCGATAACTTAACGTTATGGGATACAACAGTTTCTGATTCCCAACTTCGTCGCGCCTGTATTGATGCCAGAATTCAAGATGTGATTTTGGCGATACCCGGTGGTTACAACGGCGAACTGCTGGAAGGGGGTGCAAACTTAAGCGGCGGACAACGCCAACGGTTAGAAATTGCGCGATCGCTTGTTCACAATCCCACCATTTTGATTCTGGATGAAGCAACCAGTGCTCTAGATGGAGAGACGGAACAGTTTATTTACAATAACCTGCGACAACGGGGCTGTAGTTGCATAATCGTCGCACACCGCCTTAGTTCTATTAACGACTGCGATGAAATTATCGTATTAGATCGAGGAGTCGTGGTGCAGCGAGGAACGCATGACCAATTAATGCAGATGGGTGGATTCTACTCGGAATTGGTTCACAGTGAGGAAGCTGAAGGAAATGAAGAATAACTATAAGTATACGGTTTTGAATTCCACTAAATTTGTTCGCCAAGGCGAGGTATTGCTACTCGATGAGCCGCAACAGGTATGGATGATTGAATCCGGTGCAGTAGCAGTATTCCTCAGCCAGAACCAAAATGGCAGTTTGCAAGGCTCTCGACGTTATTTGTTTACAGCCGAAGTGGGTGAACCACTGTTTGGATTTTCCACATACCAGAATTTTAATAACTTATCTATTCTGGCAGTTCCTATTACGGATTCAACGTTACTGCACTTTCATCGCTCAGAATTAGATAGCGATATTCTATTTAGTAATAATCTCCTATCAACTTGGTTTAAACAGTTAAGTTCAGTTTTTAACATCAGTGGAATTGTACTACCAGCACCGGAACTTTCCAGCCATACTCCCTGCCAAACTCAACTCACTATTTTAGATAATTTTCATCAAGAATTTCTTTCTTGTTTGCAAGAACTAGAACAGCAGTCTCAATTAGAGACGCTGGCGCGATTTCAAGAACGGGAACGCCTGAACCAAGCTGCAACGGTAGGTGTGATCGCAGATTTTGTTTCCTTAATTAAACCCAAACAAGTCACTGCTGCTTTTGTTAGCGATCCACTTCTAGCTGCTGCTGGTGCTGTGGGACACGCGATGGGGATTCAGATTCAACCCCCTGGAAAGTCAGAAAACATGCAGCGGGTGAAGGAACCCCTGGAAGCGATCGCTCGTGCTTCCCGAATGAGAATTCGGCGGGTGTTACTCTCAGAACGCTGGTGGCGGGTAGATTGTGGCTCAATCCTTGCTTATCTCCAAGCAGATAATACCCCGGTAGCATTACTGCTAAACGGCAAGATGAACTATGAAATTTATAACCCAGTGAGTGGGAAGCGAATTCCGGTGAACGATCGCACCGCTAAACTGCTGTCTCCGAACGGTTATATGTTTTATCCACCCTTTCCGGAAAAAAAGGTGGATCTGCTGACGCTGTTGCAGTATTCGCTAAGGGGTAGAGGACGGGAAATTCTGAACCTTGTAGTGTTGGGAATAGCGGCGGCCTTAACAGGTATGGTAGTTCCCCAAGCTATGGGTATCTTGATTGATACTGCCATTCCCGATGGCGATCACGGATTACTACTGCAATTGACTTTAGGGTTATTAGCAGCTAGTTTCGGTGTAGCCATTTTCCGAGTAACTCAGGGAATTAACCTGAATCGGATCGAGATGTATTCCTACTTCAACATCCAGAGTGCTGTATGGGATCGGCTACTCAGACTTCGGCTGACGTTCTTTCGGCAGTATTCTTCTGGAGAAATGCTCTCCCGTGTGAATGCAATCAATCAGATTCGCGGCAAGCTGGGTGCTGATAAGCTAGATATCCTGTTCAAAAGTTTATTTTCCCTGTTGAATTTGGGATTGCTGTTTATGTACAGCCCTCCCCTAGCATCAGTTGCGGCTGTAATTGTACTCCTTACTGTTATTGTTACGAGTATTGCAGGTCACTTTAAACGCCAAAAAACTGCCCAGATGGAAGAATTGGAAGGTGAAATTGGCGGGCTTACCCTTCAGCTCGTCGGCGGTATTTCCAAACTACGAACTACAGGTGCGGAAGGACGGGCTTTTGCTTTTTGGGCGAAGTACTATCAGCAACAACTCAAGCTGATGCGAGATAACCAAAGCATTGAAGATTTAATTGCTACTTTTAATATTTTGCAGTCTAATTTAACTCCGATTGTGATTTTCTGGATGACGGCTAACTTGTTGAATCAGGCGCAAACAGGTAGTTTATCGACCGGAACTTTTTTGGCTTTTAATACAGCGTTTGCTGTCTTTATCACGGGGGTAACAACTCTCAGCAACAATCTGATCGATCTATTGGAAATTGGGGTGTTATGGGAACACGCCAAACCGATTGTTGATGAATTGCCAGAGGTGGATTTAAATAAAGCCGATCCGGGGCGGCTGTCTGGATACGTGAAGTTAGACCATGTTACTTTTCGTTATCGGGAAGATGGACCATTGAATCTTGATGATGTGACCATTGAAGCGAAGCCTGGTGAGTTTATTGCGTTTGTGGGACCTTCTGGTAGCGGTAAGTCTACTACACTGCGAATGTTGTTGGGCTTCGATGTCCCAGAACAGGGTACGGTTTATTACGACGGACAAGATTTATCTGGGTTAGATGTTTCGGCAGTGCGTCGTCAACTGGGTGTAGTGCTACAAAATGGGCGTATCAATAGCGAAAGCGTCTTTGAAAATATCAGCGGTGGCGCATTAATCAGCATGGAAGAAGCTTGGGATGCGGCACGGATGGCAGGGTTTGGAGAGGATATTGAAAATATGCCAATGGGGATGCACACTGTCATCTCAGAAGGGGGGGCAAATTTATCGGGTGGACAGCGACAACGGTTACTGATTGCGC
Organism: Trichocoleus sp. DQ-U1; assembly: GCF_039961925.1. Taxonomy (NCBI): domain Bacteria; kingdom Bacillati; phylum Cyanobacteriota; class Cyanophyceae; order Leptolyngbyales; family Trichocoleusaceae; genus Trichocoleus; species Trichocoleus sp. DQ-U1. The sequence goes on from NZ_JAMPKB010000037.1 coordinate 26,826, forward strand.
GAGCGTTGGTGTTAAAGCCGCGAATTATTTTTTTTGATGAGGCAACTAGTGCCTTAGATAACCGGACGCAGGCGATCGTTAGTGAAAGCTTGGAGAAGCTGAAGGTGACGCGAATTGCGATCGCGCACCGTCTCAGTACCATTCGCAATGCCGATCGCATTTATGTGATTGAAGCGGGGCGAGTAGTGCAGCAAGGGACTTTTGAGGAGTTATCCTCTCAGGATGGACTTTTTACCAAATTGATGGCAAAGCAGAGGAAAGTGAAAAGCTAAATTTCGGAAAATACGCAATTTAAAGAGTTAATACTGCACTTCAAACCGTAATATCTCGGATGCCAGAGGCTGAGATCAATTTAGATACTGTTATAAGCATAAATTGCCATCTACCTAAAGATAGACTAAACCTCTTTTAATCCAGGTGAATTTGGGGTTAAACCTGGGAAATGATAGAGGCTGTGGTCTATTGTCTCGTTATCGTCTGCCATAGCAACATTTCCTAGCAGTTGAGATTCACCATTATGAAATTACGGATGAGCAGAGTCAAATTTCATAATGAGTGGATCTCACTTAAGCAAAGCATGGTTAGCCTACGTTCAACAGCTTTTGTAGAAAATTATTGTAATTAACAATAATGGCAAATAATATTGATTCATCAACGCCTCAACTACTGTGCATTCCTCAGTTATTTGAGTTTCAAGTAGAACAAACCCCTGACAGCATCGCCGTGATTTTTGAGGGGGAAAGCCTCACTTATCGGGAATTAAACCATCGAGCCAACAAGGTAGCGCATTACCTAATTTCTTTAGGAGTGGAACCAGAAGTTCTAGTTGGGATTGGTGTGGAATGCTCCTTAGAAATGGCGATCGCACTGCTGGGTATTCTCAAAGCAGGTGGTGCCTACGTCCCCCTAGATCCAACCTATCCGCAACAGCGGCTGTCCTTGATGCTAGAGGATGCTCAGCCACCAGTGCTGTTAACTCAAAAACGGTGGTTAGAAAACCTTCCCCCACACGAAGCAAAAGTAGTCTGTTTAGATGCTGATTGGGAGGAGATTGCCCAATACAGCGAGCAGAACCCTGACACCCGCATGACATGTGACAATCTAGCTTATGTCATCTATACCTCTGGGTCTACAGGACAGCCGAAAGGAGTTCTGATTCCGCATCGGGGTTTAGCCAATCACAGTGTTTCCATTGCCAAGCACTATAATTTGCAGACAACCGATCGGATTTTACAGTTTGCTTCGATTAGTTTCGATGTTGCAGCAGAAGAGTTATTCCCTACCTGGTTAAGCGGGGGTACTGTCGTTCTCCGTCCTGGTTCTGTGACTCCAACTGTTGCAGAGTTTCAAGCACTGATAGAGCGAAAAAAGCTGACTGTTCTCAACCTGCCTGCATCTTACTGGCATGAATGGGTATCTGCTCTATCTAGTTCACAGGCGCAATTACCTTCCACGCTGCGCTTGGTTGTAGTTGGCAATGAGAAGGTTTTGCCAGAGCGATTGATGAGTTGGCAGAAAATAGCGGGTAATCGCGTCCGCTGGCTCAATGCCTATGGACTGACTGAAACCACTATTACATCGACGCTCTACGAACCAGATATCTGGAAAGAATTGCCGGATGTCAACTCTGTACCTATAGGTTGTCCCATTGCCAACACCCAGATTTATTTGTTGGATGAAAACAAAAAGCCTGTGCCTAAAGGGATGACGGGTGAATTATATATTGGCGGTCTTGGTTTAGCAAGAGGCTATCTCAATCGTCCCGAATTGACGGCGGCGCGGTTTATCCGCAATCCTTTTAGTGATGAAGCCAATTCTCGCCTCTACAAGACTGGAGACTTAGCCCGTATCGGGAGCGACGGTAACATCGAAATCCTAGGACGCATTGATAACCAGGTGAAAGTACGCGGCTTCCGCATTCAAACGGAGGAAATTGAAGCAACTCTCAATCAGCACCCACTGGTGCAAGACAGTGTGGTAGTGGCTCACGAAGAAAAATCAGGCAAGCAACGCCTCGTCGCCTATGTCGTTCCCAAACCAAAAAACACTCAGGTAGAACTCTGGCCCTGTCCGGGAGACTACCGAGTTTATGATGCCATCCTGTACTATGCCATGACTTATGACCATGTGAGAAATCATAGTTATGAGGTGGCACTTAAAAAATTTGTTAAGGACAAAGTTGTTGTAGATATTGGCACGGGTAAGGATGTTGTTTGGGCGAAATTCTGTGCCGAACATGGCGCTAAAAAAGTTTACGCCATTGAGATGCAACTTGAAGCTTACGAACAGGCAACGAGTTATGTGAAATCTCTGGGGTTGTCAGACAAAATATCGGTAATTCATGGGGATGCCACCCAAGTGCAACTCCCTGAAAAAGTCGATCTGTGTGTTTCAGAACTCATTGGCGTAATCGGCAATTCAGAAGGGGCGGTTTCGATTCTCAATGATGCCAGAAGGTTTCTCAAGGAAGATGGAATGATGATTCCCCAGCGCTGCGTGACTAACATCGCTGCTGTTTATCTTCCTGAAACGTTTGCCAGTCAGCCTCACTTTTCGGAACTATCGGGTTATTACACTCAGCAGATTTTCAACCAGATCGGAGGGGAAATTCCCTTAAGGGTATCTTTCCGAAATTTTCCTCAGTCAAACATCATCTCCACTGTAGATGTTTTTGAAGACTTAAATTTCAATCAAGTCTCTAATCCCGAATATGACCGACAGATAAGTCTTAGCATCACTCAAAGTGGCAAAATTGATGGATTTTTGTTATGGCTTAATTTACACACAGTTGAGAATGAAGTCATTGACAGTCTAGCTTATGTCGGCAGCTGGCTACCTGTTTATTTTCCAGTGTTTAATCCGGGGATTGAAGTGGCGGCAGGAGACAAAATTGAAGCCGTTTGTAGCGCTCAGTTGAGTGAAGACCAGTTAAGTCCTGACTATCACATTCAAGGCTATTTGCTCAAACAGAGTGGAGAACGCATTGAATTTGAATACGATTCTTTTCTCTACAAAACTCCCTCAAAAAACAACTTATTTTACGATCGCCTATTCGCGCAAGAGGTAGTGTTAAACGAGCAACCGATTCCCGGAGAGCTATGCGATAAAAGCCTGAGCGCCTACTTAAAAGAGCGCTTACCAGCTTATATGCTTCCTGGAGGGTTTGCGTTCTTGAAGTCTCTGCCGCTGAATCCTAACGGGAAAGTTGACCGCAAAGCACTACCCACTCCAAGAGACAGCAGACGCATTGAACCAACTGCATTTATAACTCCCCGTGACACTTGGGAACTTCAGTTGACTCATATTTGGGAAAACGTGCTGGGTATTCACCCCATCAGTGTGAAAGACGACTTCTTTAACCTGGGCGGTGACTCTCTATCGGCAGTACGCCTGATGCTGGAGATTGAGCAGCATTTTGGACAGAAGTTATCGCTAGCGACGCTTTTTCCCAGTTCGACGATTGAGCATCTGGCGAGCATTCTGCGTCAGGCGACGGGTTCTCGCTTGAGTTCTCCTTTAGTAGCGATTCAGCCAGGTGGTACAAAGCCTCCATTTTTCTGCGTTCATCCCATCGGGGGCAATGTGCTTTGTTACCTGGATTTAGCTCGTCATCTGGGTGAAGACCAGCCCTTTTACGGTTTGCAAGCGTCGGGGATTGATGGGGAAGGAGAGCCAAACAGCCGGATCGAAGATACGGCTAGGTATTATATCGAGGCAATCCGCGAGATTCAACCGCAAGGTCCGTATTTGCTGGGAGGCTGGTCATTTGGTGGAGTGGTAGCGTTTGAGATGGCTCAACAGTTGCACTCATCTGGTGAACAAGTGGCGCTGCTTGCTTTGATAGATAGTTCAGCACCCCACCACAACAGTCAAGCGATGGAGGTTGATACTGCTGCCACACTAGCTTGGTTTGCTAAGGATTTGGGCAGTTATTTTGGGAAAAAGCTTACTGTATCGGTTAGCGCTCTCCAATCGCTTGCACCGGATGAGCAGTTGAGCTACGTGCTTAGACGGGCGAGGGTGGCTAACGTTGTGCTTCCTGATGCTGGAGTGGTTGAAATTGGACGTTTGCTAGAGGTTGTCTTGGCAAATCGTCAGGCTGAACGCATCTACACGCCCGTTGTTTATCCAAACCAGATCACTGTCTTTCGTGCGGAGGAATTGATTGAGCCAGGAATTTCAGACCCCACAAGGGGCTGGAGGCAGTTAACCGACAGTGGAGTAGAGATTCACACAATTTCTGGCGATCACTACACCATTGTCAAGGAGCCTCATGTACGAGTTTTAGCGGAACGGCTAAGGAATTCTCTCGAGCAGGCACAGAGCAATCTCTCCTTGACCCATTTTCCTCATACTCGTCCTCGCGCAACAGGTTTAGGGATAGCTGCACTATCTTCTTGCAGTCCCTCTATCTGACTGAAAGGCGATCGCCCTTCTCTGAGATGATGACACTTAAAAATCAGAGAGGCGATCGCAATCACTCAAAACAAACCTAAGCTTTTACGCTACTTGTACCAAACTGACACTCTAGGAAATTGACATGAAAGTTTGTGTTCTGCAACCTGACTATTCTAAGTCGGTATTGACAGTAGATTATATGATAGAAGCCGATTATAAAAACTCTGAACCGCCACGAAATCTTTCTCATCTATTACCACAAGATCAGGTAGACCACGTATTTCTTAATAAAGCGACAACCTATCGTCAGCTAAAAGAGTTAAAGAAGCAAGATTACGATATTTTTGTGAATCTCTGTACTGGATGTTTGGACTGGGACGTTCCCTCTATTGATGTAATCGTTGCTTTGGAGCAACTTAATTTACCTTACACTGGTCCGACTTTCGACCTCTACGATCCTGGCAAGGAGTTAATGAAATATATTGCTGACATTGCAGGGGTACGTAGACCAGGATTTGTGAGAGTTGAAACCTTAGCTGATGTCAAGAACGCTCGTCAAAGTCTAGAATTTCCTCTTTTCGTTAAGCCAGAAGCAGCATTAGATAGTTTAGGTATCGATCGTCAATCTTATGTAACAACAGAAGAGGCATTACAGAGCAAAGTAGCCGAACTTATCATTTATTTTGATCGAATTCTGATTGAAGAGTATATATCTGGCAGGGAGTTTACAGTTCTTCTAGCTGCTAATCCTGAAAATAGCCACGATCCAATCATTTACCGCCCGCTAGAATTTGTCTTCCCAAAAGGAGAACAGTTTAAAACTTATGATTTGAAGGTGCATCAGCATCACCCGGAATGTAATATTTTATGTTCTGACTTAGAACTTGATATTCGCTTGAGAGGTGCTGCTAAGAAAATATTTTTAGCTTTCAAGGGGGTTGGATATGCTCGTCTTGATTTTAGAGTGAATGAGCAAAAAGAGATTTTTTTTCTTGAAATAAATTTTAGCCCTTTGATTTTTATGAAAGAAGGGGAAGAAGCTTCTGCTGATTACATTTTGAAAGATGAGGAAGAAGGAACATCAAGATTCTTGAAATATATTATTAATGAGGGCATTGCTCGTCATAAATTTCGCAATGAAAGCTTTAGTTTTTCCAAAACTAGCCTTAAGCAATTGGCTGGCTGTTTACAGACCTAAACTAAGCATAAAGTCGCAATCATGAAATTAGTTAACGAGAGGAACAAAAAATGATTATTAGAACATTGAACGAAATTATTAACACGGAACGGGATATTGAGTGGGGAAATGGACAAAGTAGAAGATTTTTGTTAGCTCGTGATGGCATGAAATTTTCTCTTACCGATACGCTCATTGAAGCGAACACAGAATCATTACTTGAATACAGAAATCACATGGAAGCTTGTTACTGTGTTGAAGGCGAAGGAGAAGTAGAAGTAGATGGAAAAATTTACCCTATTCAGCCTGGTACTATGTATGCCTTAGATAAAAATGACAAACATTATTTACGTGCTAAAACAACGTTACGGCTGATTTGCGTCTTTACACCATCTCTGCAAGGACATGAATCTCACCAACTGAGTAACAGCAAAAGTTCTTGTTATTAGGTTTGACGTACCACATTGGCATTCAATTAATCACGTTCCATAAAGATAACTTAAGCTAATAAAGGAGTCATAATAGCAGTGAATATTGGGCAGGGATTTTCACTACGTAGTAGTAAGCTATTTGTTTGGGCATTTATTCCCTACCGCGTCACGGAACAAGGGATGATTAGCGAATTCTACGACCATTCTGCTTATCGTCAGGAACTGGCAGATGTCTTTGCAGAGCTTGGTATAGCGTGGAAATGGCAACCGATCGCCTTGGAGAATATGCACGCACTTGTTGAAGAGGTGGCGGCTTCTAGTAAAGAGTACATTCCATTAGTCTTAAACTACTGCGATGGATTTGAAGAACTTGATGGCTATCCAGGCTTTTCTCTGGTGAAACTCTTGGAAGAAAAAGACATTATTTTTACAGGAGCAGATGCTAACTTTTGCCATCGGTGTGATAACAAAATTTTAATGAAGCGTGATTTGGTCGATGCAGGGGTGGCTACTGCTCTCTATGAAGTCATTGCTGACATCAACCACATAGAAGGAATCTGTGAGCGACTTGGCACTCCTCTAATTGTGAAACCTGCAACCTCTTATGGGAGTCATGGAATTTCCTTAAGTTCAGTAGTTTTCAGCGATGAGCAGATGAGAGTACAAGTTCAACGCTTGCTCTGTGGACAGCACGGGATGCATTTTCCGCTGGACAGCATCTTTGTGGAACGGTTTGTCAATGGTTCTGAGTTTACAGTTTTCATTGTCGGTTCGGCTCAGAAACCAGAACACATCAAAGTCTATCCACCGATGGAACGAGTATTTCACTCCAGCTTGCCTGAAACCGAACAATTTTTGGCTTACGACAGAGAAAAAGATGAACAAGAAAGTTCTCTTTCACCTCAAGAACCACTCTGTCACTACCAATTGGTTGCTTCAGAATTGCAAGAAAGACTTTGCGAATTAAGCAAGCGTGCCTACTGTGCTGTTGGTGGCAATGGATATGGACGAGTTGATGTGCGAATGGATAAAGTTTCCCAAGAACTGTTTGTTCTTGAGGTGAATCCTAACTGTGCTTTATCTTCTTTTCCTATTTCTGAAGAATATGACTCTAGAGAAGCTGAAAATGAAAAACCTTACGAGACCTCTGTTGGAACTATCTTGCATTTTTCTGGTATCCCGTTTGCTCAAGTGATGTCAGAAATTATCGCAGAGGCTTTTACTAGGCATTTTACCAAGTCGCCTTTGGTGAGCAAAGCAGCGTGAACTTGTACCGATATTTACTGTCAATACTGGAGCTACTAAAACAATGACAATCTCTCAGAAATTGCCTGTACCTACAAGTAAGCTGTTTGTCTGGGTGTTTATTCCCTACTGCATTAAAGGACAAGAGTTGCTTAGCGAGGAATATGATAATCCTGGCACTCGCCAAGAACTAGCAGATGTGTTTGTAGAACTTGGCTTGAAGTGGAAGTGGCAACCGATCACCTTAGAGAATATGCACACAGTTATAGAGGAGGTATCTGCTTCTAGAAATGAATACGTTCCAATAGTGTTAAACTTTTGTGCTGGGGATGAAGATCCTAACTACCCCGGCACTTGCGTTATTAAACTACTGGAAGCAAAAGGCCTCCTCTTTACGGGTGCAGATTCTACCTTTGATTATCTCTGCTCATCTAAACTTAGAATGAAGCGTGCTTTTGTGGATGCAGATGTAGCTACTGCTCCCTATGAAGTTGTAGATAGCGATCAGTCTATTCAGGGAGTTTGCGATCGCCTTAGTACTCCACTCATTGTTAAACCTGCCATGTCTATGGGAGCCAGGGGGCTATCTTTACAGTCGGTGGTTTACAGTGATGATCAGATACGTCAACAAATACAATGGCTAGTTCACGGAACGCATGATATTCAATTCACCCAAGAAAATATCTTTGTAGAACGATTTATCAATGGTCGTGAATTTACAGTTTTTCTCATCGGTTCTGCCAGCCATTCAGAGAATATTAAAATTTATCCGGCTTTAGAGAAGTGGTTCAACTCTAACTTACCTGAAACCGAGCGTTTTTTTACTTATGATCTAGACCATTTGAGGAGTGGTGGAAGACAAACTACGCTCTTAGCAGAAGAGCTACTTTTTGAAGGTCGCTTAGTCAATCCCGAGTTGTGTAATAGACTTAGCGATTTAGCTAAACATGCCTATTGCTCACTTGGCGGAAATGGATATGGAAGAGTTGACATCCGAATGGATAAGAATTCTCAAGACCTTTTCGTTCTTGAGGTGAATCCTAATTGCGGCATATCCTCTATATCCTTACCTAAATCTTTTGATGAAGGTGCAACATCAGTTGGTACTATCTTGCATCTTGCTGGCATACCGTTTGTACATCTGATGTCAGAAATCATCGCAGAGGCTTTTGCTAGACAGTCTACTACACCAGATTTAGTTAATAGCTCAGTCTGAAATTGGTAACTCAATGACAGCCTTTGACCGAATAGCGATCGCCCCACCCCAAACAACCTTCTCGTTAGTTTCAACCCCTATCTGGGTACTCTAACAATAAGAACCCTTGGTAAGCTCGATTCAACCATGCTACCCGTCCTGACGCAACTCAACAATTTAAAAGTTCTCGAACCACCAGATATAGAGTGGATGGCTCAAACTGGCACTCATCAAGAAGTGTCTGTTGATACAGTGCTGATTGAAGAAGGTCAGCACTCAGACTCTATTTACTTCATCCTCGACGGTAGTGTAGCAGTCTTGATTTCGCAGAACAATTCCGAAGACGAGCAAGAAATTGCTCGTTGCAGTAAAGGTGAAGTAGTTGGAGAGATGTCCTTTATAGACGACCGCCTCCCCTCTGCAACTGTCAAAACGATAGAACCTTCGCTGGTATTAGCTTTATCTAAACGACAGTTGCTTCTGAAAATGGAGCGAGATCCAGATTTTGGGGCTAGATTTTACCAGGAACTCACTGCCATCTTATCTTCCCGCCTGCGAAGCCTCTCCAAATTACTAGCGCAGAACAAAATTGTCCCCGGACAAGCGTTGCGAAAAGTCCTGTTTCTCTTTGCCATTCTTAATGACAACGATATCGACTGGATGGTAACTCGCGGTAGAAAAGAAAATAGTGCCGCCGGAACCGTATTAATTCAACAAGATCAAGCCGTAGAAGCTTTGTACTTTTTATTACAAGGGAATTTAGCCGTTATATTCTCCATGATGGTAGACGGAAAACCTGTGGAAAAAGAATTAGCACGACGAGCGAGTGGAGAAATTGTTGGTGAAATGTCCTTTGTCGAAGCCGGGAACGCATCTGCAAGTATTAAATGTGCTGAGAATTCATTGGTATTAGCCGTACCCCAACAGATGTTAAGAGAGAAAATACAACGCGATCGCGGTTTTGCCACTCGCTTTTATCGCGCTATTTCCCTCGTTTTAATCGACCGCTTGCGCGAAGGTTTAGTGCAGCGTGGTTTTGGTCAAAAAGCTTACAGTCAAGACCAACAGCTAGCAGATGACATTGAGTATGAAGATGAAATTCCTCTCGACGTGCTGGAATCAACCCTACTGGCAGGTACTCGGTTTAAGTGGATGATGAATCGGCTACAAGGGAATTAATATTTTATGACTACTTCAGATATAAATGACACGCCAGATAAACAGCAATCTCTAGAATCTGTTGCTTCTCCAGAACGCCTTGACCAACTCATGCAAGTGGTCAAGCCCAAAGACTTTATCCCAGCTATAGCCGTGGGGGGATTTACGGTGATGGCGCTAGCTTGGAGTGTTGTTGGTAGAATTCCTATCACCGTGACGGGACAAGGAGTATTGATTTCACCACAACGAGTTGTAGAATTACAATCACCACTTAGCGGACAGTTAGAATCTTTACTAATTAAAGATAATCAATGCGTTAAAAAAGGGGAAGTCTTAGCGACGATTAAACCGACTGAGTTACAGGAACAACTGAAACTCCAACAAGCTAAACGGCAGCAATTAATTGTACAAGCTACCAATACTAATTCGCTTCAAACCCAGCGTACCCAACTGGAACGAGAAGCGATCGCGGCAACTAGAGCAAATCTGACTCAACGGCTGCAAGATATTCAAGCCATGTCTGGGATTCTGAAGGAGCGAGCTTTAGCGACTATTGGGCAGCAACGCCAAACTCTGCAACAACGGCTTCAGGACACGCAGGCATTAGCGTCTGTTTCCAAGGAACGAGAGTTAGGCACTATTCAACAGCAACGTATTTCTCTTGAGGAACGTCTTCAGGACGTTTCTGAGATAAATCCAATGCTGAAAAAGAGGTTAGAGACTCGAAAGCAGCTTCAAACTGTAGGCGCGATCGCAGCGGATACAGTTTTGGAGGCGGAAAATGCTTATCGAGAAAACCGTACTCAAACTTCTAGTATTCAAGCTCAGTTAAAAGAATTAAGTAGTAAAGAAATAGGAATTGATAAATCTTTTCGAGAAAATCGCAACCAGATTTCTGACATTCAAACTCAATTGCAGCAACTCAATAGCCAGGAACTTACGGTTGAAGAGTCCTTTCGAGAAAATCGCAGCCAAATTTCTGAGATTCAAGCACAGTTACAAGAGTTGGACACCCGTAGCAAACGGCTGGAACAAGACAATTTACAAGCATCCAATGCTCGGAAAAACGAAATTGCGGAGAGCGATCGCACTATTGCCCAACTGGAACAGCAAATTAAGGATCGTAGTTTAATTCAAAGTCCTCAAGATGGGTGCATTCTAGAAGTTAGTACTGTAACGGGACAAGTGATGAGTCCGGGAATGCGTTTTGGTACCCTGCAAACTCAAGAGCAAGGGAAGATTCAACTTACTAGCATTGCTTACTTTGATGTCAAAGATGGCAAACAAATTAAGCCAGGGATGACCATTCAAATTACACCAGATACTGTCAAGCGGGAGCGATTTGGGGGCGTTGTAGCAAAGGTAAAATCTGTGTCTGCGTATCCGGTTACATCAACCAGCGCTGGTTCAAAATTGGGTAATGCTGAATTGGCAGATACGCTCACCGGCAAAACCGCTAAGGTGGAGGTGATTGCAGAGTTAATGCCAGAACCTAGTAATTTCAGCAGCTACAAGTGGTCGTCATCGAAGGGACCGGATATGAAGCTAACACCGGGAACTACGACAGCGTTGCGGGTGAAGGTGGAAGAACGAGCGCCGATTACATTTTTGCTACCGTTCTTACGCGAGTGGAGCGGAATTCAATAGAGCTATCTCTTATATGTAATCTTCAATTTTAACTTACTATTAATAGAATACCACCGTATACTTCTGATAATAAGTTATTCTAGAAAACTATTTTCTCACGGAATTATCCCAAGCGAACTAATCTTTGAGCAGGGCTATTTGATTCTAATCGAGTAGTTGATTAGAATCAAATAGCCCTGCCAGACCAATGTCACCCCAGACCAGAAGTCGAGGTGGAACGCACATTCACTCAGGAAGAGATTCAAGACGGCGCAAACTTGCTGATGATGGCGGATACTTCAGAGCTAACACTCGCAGTATTTGACATCCTCCGGGGTTTTGGCCAGCGGGCAATACAAGCGGTCTGGAATCTTATCCCCCGTGACAAGAGGGCGGAACTCTGGCGGCTGGTGGGGTTGCGATCGCATGACCCGTTAGTATCTGGCTCGAAGGACGCATAACTCCAAAAGCTAGAGCGCGAGTTACCAAAAATAGAACGTATTTTCCTCATCGCTACCAAGATTGGTGGCAGATGGCACAAGTGCAAATTGTCACCTCTTTACTTATTTAAATAAGCTTAATTAGATTTAAGCAAACTCTCTAAAGCAGAAATTAATTCTTTTACTCGCACTACTTCGTGCCCAGAGTGTTTATAAAGATGGAGCAACGCTGATAGAGGCAGGCGCTTCTTTTTTATTTGTTGCTCCACACTCAAAGACTTAGGGTCAATTACAATCACATCATCCAGCCCTTCGTCCAACTTCTTGGCTACTTCCAGTAGTACTGGAGCAAAATCTTCAGGGACTCGTATAGTTTTGGTTGGCGTATGCTGCCACTCTGAAGGACGACCCCCACCCGCTCTAGCACCGCCTCGACCAGAACTTTTCATCATTTCACCTCTGGGTTTTGTGTCAAAATGCACCTTGTCATAAATATTTCTGCGCTTGTCACAAAAGTCATTGTTTTTGTCTAAAAACTAAATTGACCGAGGGGTAATGTTTTTGGATTTGACACAGAACTATTAATTTTATTTACAATTTAGTCTCAAAATTGAAATCCTTACAGAACAAGCGTTTCAGCTTGGTGTTCTTAGAAATCACCGAAGAGCTAGTCATTGACAATCAAGTTTATTTGTGATAAAGATTTACCCCAAAACATTAATGGCGGCCCGTGTTTGGTCGGGAGAAACTTCCAGATATCTCTGCAAAGCTCCTAAGTCCTTATGTCCGCTGATTTCTTGCAGCACTCGAAGGATGACTCCTTCGCCGTGCATGATGGTGAGCGATGTCCGCCGACAGCTGTGAGAGGAAGCGCCAGAAATGTCCAGTTTGTCAAAAGCCATCTCAAAAACGTTGATAGCCTTTCTGAGGCTAAGACATCCCTTCCCTTGCCATCCTGGAAACAAAAATGGATTGTTGGGTTCGGCGAATAAAAATCCGTAATTTAGTGTGCTAATGACTCCTAAAGGGTCATACTCTATGGTTGGCGGAATGTTGGCATCAAGTTGACATTTGATGAGTTTTGATTCATGAAAATAACGGTCGCAATTTTTACAGAGGTAAACTTGTTCTTTATCTCTATACCAGCCTTGCTTACTAAAATGCTTAGCTTCGCAAACCGGACATTGAAGTAGATTGTTCAAAACCAGCTTTCCTTCTGAATTTAAGTTCCTGTGGCTCCATCTTCCAAATAGTTCTCGCAGTCGCAATAATTCTAAAGAATCTTGGCGATACTGCTGGAGAATCAGTTTAAAGTGAGGGTGGGTAGGAATTGTCCGAGTTGCTTGTTTTCCTTTGGTATTCGCTTTACGAATGATAATGTCATCTCGCACGGTTTCTTGATGAAAAGCGTCAACAAAATGCATTTGTCGGGCTTCGGAAACTCGACAAGCTGTATAAAAGCAGGTGGCAAATAAAGCTTTATCTCTCGCTAATCTAAACCCTTGCTTAAATAGCTGTTGAATTTCTCTATGGCTGAGAACTTTAGCTTGACCATTTCTGTCAATCAACATAAGTTTATGGCTCCTTGATTCCTAAAAAATTGGGGGTAATTTTACAGAGCTTTTAATGGCACAATTACTTCATTGAACCCAAGCATCAGGTTAAGGTAAAACAAGCACAGCCTGTTCAATTTCTTCTCTAGAAACTTCTAAATATTTTTGGAGATGGGTGAGCCGGGTATGTCCAGAAATATTTTGAATCACTCTGAGAGGCACCCCAGCTTTATTTATCTCTGTTAGTGCTGTCCGTCGCCAACTATGAGTAGAAGCTCCAACTACATTCACTCGCTTACAACCATTCATGAAGATTTCACTGGCTGTCTTCAAAGCGAGACACCCTTTTCCTTCTGCGCCAGGGAATAAATAAGGGTTGTTAGGGTTCATGAAAAGAAAACCGTAACTCATTGAGTTATAAACTCCCAGACGAATTATGGTATCTCTCAATTCAGGATGATCCACAAAAGCTGTTTTTGTTTGAAAGCGATATAAACAGCTTTTACATTTATACATTTGTTTATCCCGACCCATTCCAGCAGTTGTAATGTCGTAAGCAGCACATTTAGGACAAATAATTTTATGCTCGCTGTCAAAAACTTGACCACAATGCAAGCTCTTGTAATCCCATTGTCCGATAATCTGTTTAATCTTTATAAGTTCTCTAGAGTCTTGGATGTATTTTTCTAAAGATGGGACCAGCTTCGGATGAGTGGGAATGCAGCGAGTAGCCTGTTTGCCTTTAGTGATGCATTTCCTGATGACGATAGTGTCTCGAACTTTATCTCCATCAAAGATATCTGTGTACCGAGCTTGTCGGGCTTCCGAAATCCGACAAGCTGTGTAATAACAAAGTTCATTCAGAGCGCGGTCTCTTTGAGAGAGAAAACCTTGAGTCAGCAAAAGTTCTCTTTCTTGCGGTGTAAGAATTTTTGCTTGTCCATTTCTATTTACTTTCATTGTTCTCATCCCAACTATAAATTGAATAGAGTTGTGAATTAGGGAGTAAACCTTTAACTAGAACTTTCCGAAACACAGCTTTTTGTTCAACACGCACTAGAAAATTAATGACCAACCATAAGAGTTAGTCACTCAGGAACATCTTCCCCAGTCGCGATAAAATCCTAAAAAGGCTCACTAAAATAGTATAAATTAAATCCTAAAAACTTACACTAAAATTCTTAGCGGAGGAATCAGGGATTTTAACCCACAGAGTGGGCGGTTAGACTTGAGCTAACGGGATTTAGATAAAAACCAAGGCAAAAATAGCTTAAAACCTAAACGGAGAAGGACTTTCAGCTCGAATATGCATAAATCTTGTATTCACAAGGGTTTCAGGCGTTTTTAGGTCATCAACCTCTTTCCCTTGTCCAAAAAGCTTTTCAGCCCCTTTAGAGCCTTGAAATTTGTTTAAGTTCCGTTAACCCAGAGAGTGGGGCGGTTAGACTTGAGCTAACGACGTGTCTGTGCAAGAAGTTCCTGCATTCAATGAGGAATGACTTGCACAGTTTAAGGCTCTGAAAAATCTTCAGGGGAGTCTTCTGGCTCCGACTGTTCAGCAAGCTGAAACTGTTCAGTGATGTGTTTAATGGAGCCGATATTAGTATCAGTCTGTTCTGGAGATGTCAACGCTCCCAGCAACGGGTCAGGCTGATTAATTGGGTTATTGGGCAGTGTCAACGCTCCCAGTAACGGATCAGGCTGATTAATTGGACGCTTGGGAGATTGCCCAAGTTGAGCAATCTGTGCTGCCGGACTGTCATACCTCTGGGGAGGTGACGACCATTGAGGAATTTGTCCCTGGCTAACTCTAGTTGCGTAATCTGGTGTTGAACATCCGCTTTGTTCTAAGTAAGCGAGGGCCGCGTGTCGAAAAGTTCGCGGTGTAACTTGCTTGGGAGTACCAAACAACACTGAGGTAGCTTTGTAGATGGCTGTGGAAACCAGCTCAGAAATGTCGCGGGTACTAAGGGGTTGACCTAGGGTTTCGGGTGTGCGATTAGAACCAAGCCGTACAAAGACTAAATTATGATCCGTGGGAATCTTGTCACGCCACTGCTGCTTCCAGGTATCCAATTCTTGAGCCAGATGCTTAGGCAATCGAAACTCGCGGGGCGCTAAAGTTTTTCTCCCCCTTTCCGACTTCAGGTCAGATTGAACCCGGTAGCCATTTTTTTCACGAACTAGCGTGCGCTGCCACTCCAACTGAGAAATTTCTGTTTGGCGAATCGGCGAATAAACTAGAAGAGCGGTAATTAGGTAACGTTGCCAGGATTTCAAGATTGCTGCTTCTGAGCGTGGTGCTCCTGACTGATGTCGTGGTGCACAGCACTGGCGTAAATACTCGACAATCTGCTCCCCTTCTTCCAGGGTTAGCTCTGCTTTGCCCTGGTTCTGTTGTGAGGACTCGTGTTCGTAATTAGTTCTGAGGGTATGTAGGTAATCCTGTAGCGCTTTAACAGCAGGAATTTCTGAGTTGGGCTGCTTCTGGGAGTCTAGCCATTTAGCAACAGATAGAGATGCCTGAACCATATTGAGCGCCCAGCCGTAGCTGTTGCCCTTTTGCTCAAGACCCCAGTTGATGAAAACTTGGAGCTGCCATAGCTCGACCACTTGCTCAATTGTGAGCTGTTCGGAAGAGTATCCCTGAATATTGTGCAGCCATCCCAAAATGCACAGAAGATTACTTCTATAAGTTTCAAAGGTGTCGAGCGCGATCGCTTTTCCTTTTCTTCCCCGTACTCGAGATTTAGTCCAGAAGTCGCCCAGTTGTTCAAGCTGCTGCTCTAGCTTATGGGTAAGCTCTTCCTCTTTAAGGGCATAGGGTTCTACCTGACGCGGTCTCGCTTTGGGCTGTGTTTTGGACAACATTTGACCGCTGTACATCTGAGGTGCATACTCCCCGATCCGACTGCTTGGGGTAGGGTCATCGCCAGCTTGTGTGTACATCCAGCTCAAAAATCTCTGCAAAGCTGAGCGGTAGTTGTTGAGAGTTCCACGGGAAACTTTTCGCGCTTTTGAATCCAGATTTGAGCCAGTATTCAGGGTTTCCAGGAGTTGTCTTGCGTTTCCTAAAAACTGTGACAGCGGAATTTTTGCCAGACACTCATCTAGATGACTTCGTAGTTCAGCTTCCGCAAACCCATAGTTTGGCAAAATATACCGTCTCAGTGCTGTCTGAAGATTACTGACGAGTCGGGGGTTAGCCTGAGCTGCCTTAGTCTTGGTAAATTGCTCTAATGCTTCACTGACTGTCTTTGGTTGCATGGTTGCCTAATCCCAGCTACTGCCCCAACGGCTTGCATATCGCTTCCGTGTTGAGCTTACCGCCATTATGTGTGGCAGCAGTCAGCTCGCGGCTTTTTGCTTTTGCAGAAAGGGTAGTTACTGCCCTCTTATACTATCTCAGGAGCAATTTGTGAAGTCTTTGAAACTGTTTCTGGTTCGTTTATTTCACACCTTTGATTGTGGAATTTGGGATGCCACAAGTTTAAATAGGAAGGTTTATATGAAGTTTTGTGACTAATCGTTACTCCGAAAAGTTGCTTTGAGTTGGCAATAAGGACTTTAGCTCTTGCTGTGGCAGCGGTGGGAGACAACGAAATAGAAAGCAGCTAGATGACCCCAGTAAGCTTTCTAGTCTTCTGTCTGAGCATATTTCAGAAGGCTTTGACGAGGAAGGTGCCCGATGTACTTGGCTATAGATGGTTCGAGACTGGATGAGAAATGGTTCATCTTTAAGAAGTGGTTTAAAGTTCAGAGTCAAGTGTCTTGAAGTGCGAATTGAAGCGGCAGTCTCGGCGGCTATCTTGCCGTGCGATCGCTTCCTGCTGAGACCTGAGATAGTCATGGGCAGCTCAACATCTAAACATTCAAACATCTAAACGTTTAGATGCTTGAATGCTTGAACTACGATAGAATCTGTCCATCAGGACTCATTAGCGCATCCCATGATTGTGACAGTTGCTCTAAGCATTTAAACATTCAAGCATCTAAACGTTTAGATGCTTGAATGCTTGAACTACGATAGAATCTGTCCATCAGGACTCATTAGCGCATCCCATGATTGTGACGGTTGCTTCATTTAAAGGAGGGGTGGGGAAAACAACCACGGCCTTACATTTGGCTGCCTACCTCCAACAGCATGCTCCAACTCTTGTGGTAGATGGGGATCTTAACCGCAGTGCTAGTGAGTGGGCTAGTCGAGAGAAATTGCCGTTTAAGGTTGTGGATGAAAAGCAGGCAATCCGCTTTGCCAAACAGTACGAACATATTGTGATTGATACACCCGCCCGACCTGCTCCAGAGGAACTCAAAACCTTGGCTGAGGGCTGCGACCTACTGGTCTTGCCCACTTCGCCTGATGCGCTGGCTCTCAGTGCCATGCTGCAAATGGTGGCGGCGCTGCATGCCCTTACTTCCAACTACCGAATTTTGCTAACTCTGATTCCTCCTCATCCCAGCAAAGTTGGACTAGAAACGAGAGCTACGATTGAAAATGCCTCTCTACCTATCTTTAAATCGGAAATTCGACGGCTAGCAGTCTTCCAACGAGCTGCTTTAGAAGGGGTTCCAGTCTGCGATGTGAAAGATCCCTATGCTAAAAATGCTTGGCGCTGCTATACCGCGGTTGGGGAGGAGATACTGCCATGAGCCGTTTTGACGAGCTATTCAATGCCGCTAAAAAGGTACCTGCGCCTGAGACCGAGCCGACCAAAAGTACCAAACTATCTAAAAGTAAAGACCCCAACTATATCCGCACGACTGTTTACCTTCCCAAGGAATTACATCGACAACTGAAGTCCGTCGCGGTGTCGGATGAGCAGGAGATGAGCCAGATTGTTGAAGAGTCTCTTGCCCAGTATCTGAAATCTCGATCGACTCATCTAGATATTTAAATTCTTGTGCGATCTCGCCACTACGTCCTGATAGCGGCGATCGTAGCTACCAGCGCCTATTTTTCTGCCTCATCTCCCCGAAACAGCTATTTAGCCAATTGGTATATTAATGTTCTACTAGCTGGATTTCGGACTTTTCCTGGTGAATCAGTAGTAGTGGGAGCGCTACAGATAGGCTATAGGCAAATTTGGGGAAGCAAGCACGGAACAAACATATCTCCTTTGAAGGCAGATAGCTCAGTTCTGAGTGGTCATTAGACTTCTTGCACGAATTAGGTAGAAAATGACTTTCATTAGATCAGAGTGAGGAATCACCCATGACCTACGAACACCTCAAAGACCTAAAGCATAGTGCCTTCAAGCGACGAAGTAGCATTAATGAATCCAGCAATGATTGACCCACTAGCTCTCCCCTCACTACCACTGCTTGAACATCGTCATCTACCCAAGTGTCCAGCTATTTACTTTGCTCTGAAAGGCAATAAAATTCTATCGCTCTTGTGTCACTTTCGGGAAATTAGACGAGTTTACGCTGTATCAGCCCACGAAAAATCAAGGTTTCATCCCAGTTTGACAGAAAAGCGCTATACATTGGCAGAGCTAACAATCTCTATCGCCGCTGGCTAGCTCATCATCGTTGAAATCAATTTCAGAGTCTAATAATTACTGAAAACATTCAAATAGCATGGCTGGAGTGGGATGACACCAACTTACTACCGGAGATTGAGCAGGCGTTGATTAGGTATTTTTAGCCACGCATTAACGGCGCAAAAAATCGCCTAATGCGTCGAAATTCCAATACCTCATATGTTTGTACATACATAACCCATGAAATGAAAAAAGAGTTGGAAGAATGGGCAAAAGAGGAAAAACGCTCTATGTCTTGGCTTGTTGCCAAATTGATTGAGGAAGCGCTTCTTAGGCGTCGGTAACAGAAGCGCCAACAATCATCGAGACAAAATGAGAAGTAGCGGATGTCTGTGACCCGAACTACGCACTCCTGGCCCAACCTAGGCAGAACGTAAGCAGGTTTTCAAAAGAACTGTCCAGCACAAATTAGATGTAGTTTAGTAAAAAACTGGATATAAATGTTAAGAAGCAGACGCACTCAGATTAAAAACTCTGCTAAACAACTCCAACAAGAAAGCGAGTTGCAATCCCCGGCTTTATTAGAACTAGCTAGAATTCTTTATGCTCGTTTAAACGAGCAAGGATTTGAATTTCCCAATGAAATCAAAAAAAATTATCCAGAATTAGAAAAGTTTTTAACCACTAAGCTAGCAACATTCGCCGCCGAAGCCTTACTGGAGCAGATTAATTTTAAGAACCTACCTGTAGAGGATATAACTGCTCTACTAGGAATTCAAAAACAACCCATACCCGTCACAGAACCCAAGCTGTCAACCTTAGAAGAGATTCCTTCCTCATCTCCCTTCAGAGCAGGAGTAGAATCTTGCTACCGAACTGATAAATGGAAAAATAGCCCTGACAACTGGGGAGTTTTTGAATCTCCTTGCAAAAATAAACCTAGCAATAGTGTAGAAGTTTATATATCAGGGGGGAATGATGGCGAAATATTAGCGCTTGAAGCCGCCTTGCAAATCATCGATCTAATTGGCATAGATGCAGCAAAACTTCAGTTAGTTTTTGCTTCGCATCTACTTAATCAGCCTAATCCTTGTCTTGCTAAGTTTTCTCTGAAAGGAACCGAAGTTATCAAACAAATAGGCTGGGATAAAAAACATCGGTTAACCGTTTCTGAAAAGCTAGCCCAACTTGCCAGCATTTCCTTTCATTTAGGAAGAATGCTGATGAGCTGTACGTGGGTTGAAGGAAAGCCCAAAGGCAATAAAGTTAATGCCAGTGTTAGCGTCTCTCCTCTGTGGGTTGTTAAAACAGATGTGATAGGGCAAAAAAACTTACTTACAGGGAAAGTAGAGCAGCCTGATGAGGTTTATATCACTGTCAGCCCTGGCCCTTGGGTTGATAGCTGGTTAAACCGTGTTGGAGCAAGAGCTGGTACGGCGTTATGTCAGTTTGGCTGGCTAGCTACGAACATCTTGAAAATTGACCCCTACCACGATGAACTTGCTCTCAAGCTGGCAATTCACCTGACCATGTTAAGCCGGATCAAGGCTAGGGATATAAAACCCTACGGACATAAAGTAGGTGAGCTTTTAGAGGCGGTAGAACTGGAATCCCAAATTAATGCAGCTCGTTCTGATAGGGATAAAGCTCGCGACCTAAAGAATGACTGGAATAAGGCGGTGAGCCTGTTGACGAGTTTGGGTTGGCGAGTCATCTTTGACGATGCCACCTACCCAGAATGGTTAAGGCCCAATAGCAAATCTGAAAAACCCTCTGGCTGGAAAGACAAGAAAATCATTGATTGGCTCTGGGAAGCCAAATTAACGATTATTCCACCAGAACCAATTCCAGCTCTGCTAGCCACTAAAACGGAGCCTAAGCAACTAAAGCCAGCCCTCAAGCTCGAAAAGGTATCACCTCTCACACCATCTCAAGTGCGACAAGCGCGGCAGGCCAAAGGATGGAGCCAAGCTGAACTAGCGGGATTTCTGGGAATGTCGCAATCGCTAGTAACCAAGATTGAACGCAGCGAGCGGCCAATAAATCCAGAACTAGAGACTAAACTGCGAAAACTATTGGACATTCTGCAAGACTAGGAAGCGTTTCAGAACTTAAAACCAGCCCACGAAAGGGCTGGTTTTTTTTCTAGAGGTTAATACAAACTTGTACTAGAAAAAATTACCTAGAAAAATTGGCTTTAAACCTTTACACTACAAGGCTTTCAGCTTTAGTACAAAAATGCCCCATCGTCCCACCAAAACGCCCCATCGTCCCACCAAAACGCCCCATCGTCCCACAACGTTTTTTTGAAACAATTGCCCTGTAAACTTTTCAGCGTTTTAGTACATCCCGATAACTTTGAGAAGTTTGATGGGCGTACAGCCCTCCTTAAATCCGGGCTGGCATAATTGGGAAAAGAAAAAACAGCGCCGCGCCGCTTAAAAAACCACCTCCGATGGCAAGGCACAAAAACCGCCAAAAATCAGCCGATGGCAAGGCTAAACAGTGGCAAATGACGACTTGGGGAAACCCAAGAAGCCAGCTAACCCTTGACGCAGAACTTAGCCCATTGCTAGTCAATGTGCTGGAAGACTCCCTAACCCAAAAGCATTAGGCGATCGCCTAGTTGCCCTAAAGTAAAAACACACCTATTTAGAGGATTGTTTATGAGGTTGCGAAAAAAGCAGCCATAGTCAAAACCCTAAAACAACAACACCCCCACTCAAACGAGTAGGGGTATCGTGCAGACCTGTTGGTCTGTGGTCATCTTAATAAACGGAGCGAAGTCGCTCAGACAGTCCAATTAGGGAACGCTTTTTATCTTGGCGGATACTCGTTCTCTATCGCACTGGCTGGAACGCGGTTTTGGTGGTCTTCGATGCCTTGTAGCTATAAATTGGCATTCGTAGCTACAAATTGGCTTTGGGTAATTATCATCTAGCTTATCTCGAAATCCAAAGCCAGCGCAACACGCACGCGCCACCAAAAACCACACGACTTTGACTCCTACAAACCATTCCCTGTAAGGAGTTTAGCTCGTGCCACTACAAATATTGGAGTTATTAAAGCGCGTGTGCCGCTGTCAACCTCACTTAGAGGTGGCAGCATGAGTCAATTCAAACTCTTTAAGCGCAGTAGCTGCCCCATCTGTAACGGTCTTCGGAAAGACTGCCGTGAGAACGCCCACACCCAGATCGTCCACTGTCGAGCTGATGTTGTTTCAGCGCCCCTTTACCGCTTCATCAAGCAAGACACCTGGGGCTTTAATATGTGGGCTGTTGACCGGGGACAAGATTCTTGGAACGAGCAAGAGTGGGAAACCCACCGTCGTCAGATAGCAGCCGAACGAGAGCGACGACTGCAACAAGAAGCCAAACACTTTGCCTCTCTGCTTAATGTTGAAGAGCGAGATCGCCAAATCCGCAAGCTTCATCAACAGCTAGGGCTGAGTACAAAACATCGGCAGAAATTACACGACCGAGGACTAACAGATGCCCAAATTGACGCGGGGTTGTTCTTCAGCATTGCACTTTGGCAAGAAATCAGCGGCATTAATGCAAGACTCGCCGGGGTAGATTTGTGGGGTAAAAAGCTGCTAATTCCTGCTTCTGGCATTGGATGCCCCGTAAAGGATGAATTAGGGCGTTTAATCGGCTTCCAGACCCGCTTTGACGATGCCACTGATAGCAAGTACAAGTGGCCCACCAGCCGCACAGCCAAGCGCCCAAACGGTGCCACCTCCCACCTGCCAACCGGGGAGTTGCCCATCAGCTGTTGCCGTCCCGCCACGACGGGCGAGATGGGCAGAAGTTACCTCACCACCTCATCCCCCTGCTCAACTCAAAGCATCGGTTTAGCCGAAGGCTTCCTCAAATCCTACATTGCTGCCCAAAAGCTCGACTCTGTAGTCATCGGTGCTGCTGGGGGGAACTTTACCGCCAGCCGTCAACAACTCAAGACATATCTGGAGGTGCTATCGGCTGAACTCAGCACTCACACAGTTAACTTGTACCCAGACGCGGGAGCCGTTGCCAACCCCTCTGTGATGCGGCAATATCAGCTGACGATTGAGTTAGTGCAGGGGTGGGGGTACGAAGTCCAGGTAGCTTGGTGGGGTCAGCTGACCAAAGAATCCCCTGACATTGACGAGCTAGAAGACCTGGGAGCGATCGCTATCATTACCCCAGAGGAATTTTTAGCTAAAAGCCAATACCAGACACAATCCAGCATAAATCTTCCATTGGAAAACGCTCCAGAGCGCGAACCCGACTCTGAAGAATACGCCGCCTATGTGCAGCGGAAAGCGGAACAGGAAGCCCTAGAAACCGCACAAGAAGCCGAAGGAGAACAGCAGAGGAAGGAGCAGTACGAGCAGCAGGTAGCAGCCGTACAAGCCCAACTCAGCGCTCTATCTTATCCACCGACGCTTTCCCTCAACCAGCGTTACTTAGGGAAAGACATTTGGAACAAGTTACCCAACCTCAAAGGTGCTATCTGTGGCATTAAGAGTCCCAAAAACACTGGGAAAACTTGGACATTAATCGCGCTTGTAGAAGCCGCCAAGAGAAGAGAACAGAAAGTCTTGTTGATTTACCATCGGCGGATTTTAGGGCGCGAGGGCTGCTTGAAAGTTGGTGCGGACTACATTGACGACATCGGTGTAGCTGGCAATTATGCGCTGTCTATTGAGATGTTGGGACATAATCCCACCTTGGGGCTTTGCTTTGATTCCCTGTGGAAATTGAATCCCTCTGACTGGGAAGGGGCAATTCTAATTCTTGATGAAGTCGAGCAATCCTTAAACCATCTGATGATGTCTACTACCTGTGAAGAGAAGCGGGGACTACTTCAACTGAAATTTGCCAAAATCATCGAAACCGTACTGTCCACCAGAGGACAAATCATCGCCTTAGATGCCGATTTAACCGATTTGTCCCTCAACTACATCAAAGCCTTTGCTCCGGATACTACACCAGTGCATTTAGTTTTAAATACTGTACTCGCTCCATCTTGGAAGGTGCGATTCTCTACGAATGCTATGAAATCAGGCACCGAAGCCGCAATCATTCGCCATGTGTCCGCAGGTGAGAAAATTGCTGTAGCGGTGGATTCCCAAAAAGAAGCGGAAGCATTAGAGCGCGACATTCTTAATTCTTACCCTAACGTGAAAGTGCTGCGGATTGACCGCAAGACATCAGAACAGGAATTAATCAAGGATTTTGTCAAGCGTCCTAACAAGGGCTTGCAGGCGCTTGAGCCACAGGTCTTAATCTACACTCCCACAATGGGAACTGGTGTCAGCATCGACATTCCCTATTTTGATGTAATGGTGGGAATGTTCTTCGGACGCATCACCGACACCGAAGCACGGCAGATGCTGGGACGAGTGCGATCACCTATCCCGCGGCTGGTATGGTGTAAGAAGTTTGCCTCTGACTCTGGCGTGAGTACATCGCTACTTCCCAATGTAGTTAAGCGTACCTGCCACCAGTTCCACAAAAGCACCTCCCGGATAGTCAATTTGGCAACTGCACTAATTGAAGCTGAGGTTGACGCTGTTGAATTGTTTGAAACAGCGGCAGCACTCCTGAAAGGGAATAACTTCAATTGCTCTCATTTTGATATGTGGGCATCTTTGCAAGCGCGGCGTAATGGCTCTTTGAAGAATCTTCAAGAGAGGTTAATCGCAGGGCTAAAAGCCGAAGGGCATGATGTTGAAGTGGTTAATATCGGTCAATCGAAGGAAACAGCTCATACCATCAAAGGGATTAAGGAGGAATTAGAGTGGGAAGAGGCGACAGCACTCGCCACTGCCAAGGACATTCCCTTAGAGGAAGCCAAGCGAATTCTTAAGACTGACCGCTCTACTGAGGAGCAACGCTTTCAGGCTCGTAAAGCTGTCTTGAAAGACAGATTACCAGGAATTGAGCTGACACCGGAGTTTGTTTACAAAGCAGCGATCGCCGAACATGGTCAATGGCTGCGTCAAATCAAGCTCTACTGGAGTTGTCTCAATCCCGATAAAGTGGCTCTGTTGGACAAAAAGACTTGGTTTTATCATTTAGCGAAGATTCTACCCTTCCTGCCAGACATCCGTACTTACAGCTTGCAAGTGAAGGTATTGCGAGATTTGGGACTTTTAGAGTTAATCGAAACTGGGGAGGTGTTTTCAAATTCTCATCCCCAGGTGCAAGCAATCGCACAAAGGGCATTTAAAGACAGACGCCGAATCAAAACTGCCCTCAACCTGACAATCAAGCTGAGAAAGCCAGGAGACACTAGGAGTAAAGGGCTGACTCCTATGCAAATCGTCAGCCGCTTGCTAGAAAAGCTTGGGGTGGAACTTGAGCAACTGGGGTACGACCACGAGCAGGAAGAATGGCTTTATGGGATTAATGAGGAATTTTGGCACGACAGCGACCGTAATGGGGTGTTACGGTCGCTGGATGAGAAATACGCAGACTTAACGGCTCAAGTGCCTGCTGCGTCTAATCTTCGGGCGGAGGAGCCTTCTTCAAGCGATCGCTCGGCGCTTTATATAAATAATATGGAACGAGGCGATCTACCACAAAGCCATATAGAGCAGGCAGTACAGACCTCAGACAATGCAGTTTTTGTTTCGATGAGAGCGGTTGAGGAATTTGACCAATTTGAGCCAGAAGACGGATATCACATCTCGATTAAAACCTGTGTTCAATTGCTTCAGGATGCTGTTGGGAAAGGCATTGATGCCATCAAATCCCTACTTAAGCCCTGGCGCACAGAGAGACGGTGGGGGGCTGTGCTGTTGCTGGAAAGGCTTTCAGAGGAAGCTTTTAGGCGGTTAGAGCAGATATTCCCGGATTTCTATAAATGGCTCGAAGAGTCTTTTATGCCGCACTCAGGGGTGGGATAGCGATCTACGGAACGGAGTAACCCACCCCAATAATAGACATCTTGCATGAATCAATCTTCATCCCCAAATTTGATGGGGCTTTCCGAGTAACCATCTGTGTAAATCTCGTGTACCCTACTGTTGGCTTACGCCTACATCTGTGTAATAACCTCGCTGTTTTTTTTGGCGCTCGATTGGACTTTCAGTTACATCGACGACCACGACGCTCCAAGTGTAAGCATTTTGGTACAGTTGCTTTTTACCAGGCAGCCGGAACTTGCCAGATTGCATTAATAAGGTTTCAACCTTCTTTCCTCAAGCGACATACCGCAGATTCGCTGATTCCCCAACTGGTTGCAATGTGAAATTGAGTACGATACTCCCGCCAATACTCCAACACTAGAAGTAATTGGTCTTCGACACTCAACTTTGCCTGCCCACCTCGTTTGTCCGTGCGGTCTAACTGAGGGTGCAACACTTCTACCATTTGCTCAAACGTTTCACGCTCTCACGCCACACCTGCGTTTGAAAGCACTAGGTTTAAGGAATTTGAGTTGCTCGTAGGTCATTGCTAATCCTCCTTCACCCACTTCTAACTGTCTTTTTCCTATTCACGCAAGAGGTCTATTGGCTTGAATGCACCGCCTGACGGACAATTAGAAGTATTATCAAGAACAATTGTTCTAATAAATTTATGCCCCGGATTGTCTCTTGGGACACCTCTGAGTTGATACTGACCGAGCCGCTGCCTCTGACGCTTCACCCAGCAGCGGTGTACCTTTCTCTTTTGGCACCCGGCTCTCGACCGACGATGCGTCAGTCCCTCGATGCGATCGCGTCTCTGCTCACAAACGGTCAGTGCGACGCGATGACGCTCAATTGGGCAGCGTTGCGCTATCAGCACGCGGCAGCGGTGCAGGGAGCGTTACTGGCCTCGCGAAAGCCGGAGACGGTCAGAAAGATGATATGTGCCTTGAGACGGGTACTTAAAGAAGCGCTGCGGCTGGATTTGATGGATGCGACTGCTTATGCCAAGGCAATTGATTTACCTCAGATTCGGAGCAATCCGGAACTCAGGGGCCGTGCCTTAAGCGAGGATGAAATTGCGGCGTTATTTGAGGCGTGCCATAATGACTCGACGCCTGCGGGTGTTAGAGATGCGGCTTTGATTGCGATTCTTCGGGTGGGGTTGCGTCGGGCTGAGGTGGTGTTTTTAGAGTTAAAAGATTTTAAGGCGAGTACGGGGGAAGTGAAGGTACGGGGGGGTAAGGGGGGAAAAAACCGCACGGTGTACCTTCCAAGCGATGCCATTGTACTGGTGGAAGATTGGTTGAAGGTCAGGGGACGTTCTCCAGGTGCGCTGTTGTGTCCTACTTGGAAACGGGGTCGAATCCATATTAGACCTCTAACGCCCCAAGCGGTGCTGATGATTCTTCGCAAACGGGCACTGGAAGCTGAGGTCGATCTGTTTTCTCCTCACGATTTTCGGCGGACGTTTTGCTCAGATTTACTGGATGCCGGAGTTGATATTGTGACGGTGGCTTCTTTAGCGGGACACTCTTCGCCGGAGGTGGTGGCTAAATATGACCGTCGGGGAGAGGAAACTAAACGAAAAGCTGTGGAGAAGTTATCAATTCCTAGCAAAGGGCGAACTACTCAATAGCGTAGTAGCATGAATCAGTAGTTATATCTTCGCGAATAGAGTCTTTACAGAGCTTGAAGAAATTGCAAGTGAAGCATTGGCTCAGGCAGGACGCTTTACAGAAGCATTCACCACTTTTAGCCCGCAACAGCTGAATGAATTTTTATGTGTTCTGTCCAGATGGGCACTTGCTTTTGAGAGGATTGAGCGAGGGCTATCGGTAGCAGTTCGGAGAGAGGCACTTCGCATTGCTGGGTGGGTGCATCCGATATGGCAGGGAATTTATGATGAGGTGTTCCATACCTGAATTTTGGCTGAACATGAGAGAGTCGCGATCTCCCCTCCCCATCAAAACTCGCCAGCTGAAAGCGCGAGTGCATTCTGCAAACAGCAGATGGAGCGTTGCTTCAGGACAAGCAGATAGCAGTGATTGTGACCTCTAAATAGACAATATGGACTGAAATGAGGCGACAATCAAGGGTTGTCTCACTCAGGTCATACAGAGGAACGCAGTGCCAGTAAATGCCGACAAACCCCACTTGTGGAAGCCAGATATTGCCCAGTCGGTAGACTTCTACAATAGTTGGTTCATGCAGTTCGCGCCCCAAGCGTACCGCGACACTCGCATTGCCACCACTATCTCTGTCGAATCCGCCTTAGCCCGGACAGCCAATCTCACCAACATCACACCCGCTGTATTGCGGCAACATCCCTCTGTTCTGCCCATCCTACGCATGGCGACAGCACCGCCTATCGCCCGCGATCGCCTGATTGGTCTAGCGGGAGTTCCGCCCAACCTTGTCAAAAACATGGAAGAGAAACAGCGAATTCCACCCCGGATGAGCAGTACATTAGTTGATGCTGAACTTCATAAAATTAGTCAAATCATTGCAAGACTGGCAGACAAAGACATCTTTTCATGGTTGGACACGGGGCAGGAACCGACCGATACACAAGTTCACCGAGCAGCGACAATTGTTGCAGATCGTCTATGTGGTGCGCTTGCTGACCCCATTGTTCGCAATGCCCAAGAGCGCAGACAGCTGGCTACAATTAGGCAGTGGCTGGAACAGCATGGCTATTCATACATTAGGGGAGGAGCTGGGTTAAGCTTTCAGACGATGCAGCCTGGAACTTTCTCGTTTCGCCTCAATATTCCGGTGAGCTTACAGGGAGGCATTAAACAGGTTAATATCCCGATTGACACTGTAATTAAGCCGCTTCAGTCCAGCCCTAGTGACTTACCGTTACTGATTGAAGCAAAATCCGCTGGGGACTATACCAATCCCAACAAGCGACGCAAAGAAGAAGCCATTAAAGTCGCTCAATTAAGACTCAACTACGGCAATAATATTCGTTTTATTCTGTTCCTTTGCGGTTACTTTGATAGTGGCTATTTGGGCTATGAAGCAGCTGAAGGAATTGACTGGGTGTGGGAACATCGCATTGATGACTTGGCGTTGTTTGGAGTTTAAAACATAAGCGGAATGTCAACGACTGAATTAACACGAGCATTGCTAAATAAGCAACTTGATTCTGCCAAAACCCAAACTGAGCGAAATCAGCTTGGTCAGTTTGCCACATCAACGGCACTGGCAACAGACATTCTGGAATATGCCAGAGGGCTATTACCATCAAACTTCAAGATTCGTTTTCTTGACCCGGCTTTTGGTACTGGTTCTTTCTACTCCGCATTATTGCAGCGATTTTCGTTATCACAAATTGTTTCGGCAGTAGGTTACGAAATTGATTCACACTACGGGGATGAAGCGATTAAGCTTTGGGGTGACACGCCGCTACAACTCTCTATCGCTGACTTCACCCAAGCTAAACCTCCCAACTGTGACGAAGCTCTAGCTAACTTGCTCATTTGCAACCCGCCGTATGTCCGACATCATCATTTGACCAAGCTTGAGAAGCTGCGGCTCAAAAGGGCAACGGAGCAGACATCCGGTATAAAGCTGAGCGGGTTAGCCGGACTCTACTGCCACTTCCTCTGTCTTTCAGATCCCTGGATGGCTTCTGATGCTCTGGCTGGGTGGCTAATCCCCAGCGGGTTTATGGATGTGAATTATGGACAGCAAGTAAAAGAGTACCTGCTCAATCGCGTTACGTTGCTGCGCGTTCATCGTTTTTATCCTGATGATGTGCAGTTTGAAGATGCACTGGTGTCTAGTGCAGTTGTTTGGTTCAGGAAGGCTTTGCCACCAGTAAATCATGCTGTTGAGTTCACTTATGGCGGGAGTCTGACAGCACCAAAAGTGAGAGAGTTGGTTTCAGTGGAGGTGCTACGCCATACGGTCAAGTGGACTAAGTTTGGGCTGGGGTATCGTAGCAGGAATTCCAATGGTCAGCAGTTGAAGCTTAAGGACACCGCCTCTACTGAGGGAATGCCGCTTTCCTCTGAGGGCAGAAATTCCGAATTTCTGTCGTTGAAATTGTCAGACTTATTCACAATTAAACGGGGTTTGGCGACTGGAGCTAACCATTTCTTCGTGCTGACACCAGAGCAAGTTTCTACTCACCAACTGCCCCTTGAGTTCTTAAAGCCGATTCTACCGAGTCCCCGGTTTTTATCAGTTGATGAGATTGAAGCTGATAGTGTTGGTAATCCAATGAAGGAAAACAAGCTATTCCTGCTGACGTGCAACTTGCCTTTATACGAGGTGAAAGCCAAGTATCCGTCGCTTTGGAAATATCTCCAGATGGGAGTAGAGAATGGAATTAGCGATCGCTATCTGTGCAAGCATCGCTCTCCCTGGTATTCACAGGAAAAGCGTCCTCCCGCCCCTTTCCTCTGCACCTATATGGGGCGTCAGAACACCAGTAGAGGTAGACCCTTCCGATTTATCCTGAATCACTCACTGGCGACGGCAACCAATGTCTACTTGATGTTGTATCCCAAACCAGCTCTGGAGAAGGCACTCTTGAAGAAGCCTGAGTTGCTACGGTTGGTGTGGCAGGCTCTCAATCAGATGGATGATGAGACACTGATGGGTGAGGGTCGAGTGTATGGGGGTGGACTGTATAAGCTGGAGCCGAAGGAACTGGGTAACGCGAGTGCACAGAAGATTCTTGAGGTTTTACCAATCCGACCTCACAAACTGGTTTGTCAAAGACTCTCGGATTGAGATATAAGAAAGGATTGGTGCTGGGTTGTAAGCGTCCAAATGCCACCCTAATTAGCCCATCATTTTCTTCGCAAGGATCTTCACAAAACTCGATGACTTCCGCCATCAACATTTTTAGAGACTGGTAATCAGACTGCATTTCAGAGCGGGCGTAGAATTGAACAAGTTTACGCCAGGTTGACGCCTTTATCTCCTAGCCATCAGGTAGCCCGCACCAGAAAAACTTTGAATCGCCGCTTCAATTTCCGGCTCTAAAAGAGCGATCGCTCCTCACTCTACGACTGGTCTCTCTTTCGGTTCCTTTGGCTTGTTAGAGTCGAGAGGGGATATTATTCCCCGTCCCTCTCTGTTAAATTTGGGCGTGCAACTTTCATCGCACCCAGCTTCCGATATTCTTAAGGTTTAAACCCGTTGCTTCATGTGAATATAATCATGACAAGATTCATGAATTGCAACTAGATTTCTAGTTTTCCAGTTGCTATGATTCCCGTCAACGTGGTGTAGGTGTACCCGTTCTTCACTTGTACACTTCAGACCACATTTATCACATGCATGGTTTTGTCTCTTTAAAGCTTTGGAGGTTTGACCGTCGTATAACTTACTATTGCGTTCGCTCCAGTAGGTTATATCTCCGTCAAAAGGTGATTGATTTCCTTTGACGTTGACGTATTTATTTTTAGAGTAGGGAACAGATGGGAACGCTTTTTTAATCAGCTTGGTGGTTGATTTTTTGCCGTTCTTTGTTTCCCTGTTGAAAACTTTCCACGCTCTATGATTGGTGTGCCAAAGGGAGAATCTTGACCCGTCCATTTTACAGAAGCGGTGATAGTTCCTCCATCCTCTAACTATTGGTGCTAGCTTTTCGGCTTTCACCTTAGAACCATAATTCGAGCAGTTAACGATAGCTTTTACCTTCTGACGGAATTTCTTATAGTTATCCACTGAGGGGGTACTTTTGAATTTCCCGTTGCTTTGCACTTTGAAGTGCCAGCCAAGGAAGTCAAAGCCATCTGTCGCAGCGGTAGCGGCTGTACATTTGCAAGTTCATCTTTTAAGGAAAAGAAGCGCGATCGCTGTTCGCTCGATAACCCAAGCCAAACCCGATGCTTCACGTCTATCGGGAATTTTTCTAAGACCTCGCAGACTGCCAGTGCTTCTTCAAAAGTCTCGCAGATTTGGATCGTTTCCTGCGCTTTCAACACCTCTGCATCAATCAAATTGTTGGGAATGGGTTCAGTGATGGATTCACTGATGGGTGAAGGTGATGGATTGCAATCCTTGCTATCGCAGAGTTCTAGTGTTCGTGATGGGTGAACTGTCACCTCATCCTCAGATACAACACTTGTAGCTTCACTTTGCGGATTGAAGATAATTGTTTATTGTACTTATTTTTTTTCTTGATTAAGTAGAGTGAATCCATCACTATCCATAAACACCGTATCTGGCAAGGGTTCTGACCCATCACTGAATCCATCACGACTCTTCACCTGACCCGTCACGGCTTGTAAAAGCTCGTAATCATGAGTCGGGATGTTGCGATCGCTTATGTCTCGCAGCCGTAGACCTTTAATCAACTTTCTGGTCTTTGTATGAACTTTCTGTACCTCCTGCCAGCCAAGAATATTGCGGCACAGTTCGAGTAGATCCGGACTGAAGTTTTTATTGGCGCGTGGTGAAGTGCCAGACTTCCGACAGTGTTGTACGTAGGAACCGTAGAGGGTTCGCTCGTTCTCTGCGTTGTTACCAATCGGTGTTGTTGCCATCGGATCTCGAATCACTTGGTCATTTAACCAAGCGGCAATGCTGTCGGTTCTAATGCGATCGCTACCTTCCTCTAGATGTTAATAATGTTTAATCGCTACGAGAAACACATCTGCCGGAGGCTAAGCAATGCTCTCCATAGGCTGCAAGCTGTCCAGTAACAACGAAGGGAAGCGGTTTCTATAGTTCGTTCGGTTTAGAGGGACGATTCTTTCGAGCGTCCGAGGTCTTGCTCAAATCCAGCCCCAGCGAGTCTTTTACCCGTTTTTTGGTCTATGTCTCATGGAACAATTAATGGATAAGTTACAAGACATTTTCAATGAAAATTGGGTATTGTCGGGTGAGTTCCAATGAGCAAACTTTCATGCATGACGCTTTGAAAAAAGCTGGGTACGAAAAGATTTTTGGGAATACTGTTTGGGGAGCCAAAGAATCAAGACTGGAACTTGACAAGTGTCTTGAACATCTCTGTAACAGGGGTAGCCCCGTTGTGTGGCGACTTGACCGGCTAGGGTAGAAGCCTTAAGTATTTGCTAACGTTGATCGAAGACTTCAATACCTCTGGCATTGGATTTGTCAGCCTGGCTAAAAGCATCGATACCACCAGTGGCGGCAAGTTGGTCTTCAGCATCGTCGAAGTGATCGCTCTCATTTGAAAGACAGATTATTCGAGAAAGAACCAATGCCGGATTAGGCGCTGCCAGAGCTAGAGGTCGCAAGAGAGGACGTAAGACGCGATCGCATCGGTCAAGTGGTTCGACAACTCTGGAATTCTCTAAGGAACTAACCAACTTCAGGAAATCTCAATCTGGCGCGCCAGATTGAGAACTTTAGATTCTCTGAGAGCTGACAAATGCCTTTTTCTGGCACTTTGGGAAAATTTGATGAATTTATCCGGTTACAACCCACAAAAAATCAAGCTTTCACCCCAGTTTGACAGAGAGGGTTAGACTACCATTTGTGAGCGATCGCTAACCCCAACACTCTAACAGCGCATCTTCCCCGCTCCAATTGGCACAACTCAATCTTCCTCTTCAAGTTCTGCCATCTTACACTTCATGGGTTCGTCTTGGCTTGGTTTGAGCAAGTGAGCGCTCTCAATTTTGAGGGGATAACCTTCAGCTA